>PARB01000049.1 GCA_002709505.1 Paracoccaceae bacterium
CATCGAACTGATGCTCAAGTCAGAAAACTTCAACGTCTATACGACGGATCTTGGCGAGGAAGGTATCGACCTCGGCAAACTCTACGACTACGACATCATCATGTTGGATCTCAATCTTCCCGATATGTCGGGTTACGAGGTTCTGCGGACGTTGCGCGTGGCGAAGGTAAAGACTCCGATCCTCATCCTCTCCGGCCTCGCCGGGATAGAGGACAAGGTTCGCGGTCTTGGGTTCGGCGCAGACGATTACATGACCAAGCCGTTCCACAAGGACGAGCTTGTCGCGCGCATTCATGCGATTGTGCGCCGCTCCAAGGGCCATGCACAGTCGGTCATCACGACCGGCGACCTTGTGGTCAATCTGGACACCAAGACGGTGGAGGTATCCGGTCAGCGGGTGCATCTGACCGGCAAGGAGTACCAGATGCTCGAACTGCTCTCCCTGCGCAAGGGAACCACGCTCACCAAGGAGATGTTCCTGAACCATCTCTACGGCGGCATGGACGAGCCGGAGCTCAAGATCATCGACGTCTTCATCTGCAAGCTTCGCAAGAAGCTCGCCGCGGCGACGTCGGGAAAGAATTACATCGAGACTGTCTGGGGCCGCGGCTACGTGCTGCGCGAACCCGAGGAGAAAGCCGCCTGAGGGCAGCTGTCCTCGCGGCCTTTCCCCGCAAACGACCAACGTTAAAAGGCCTCGCGGATCGCGGGGTCTTTTTCGTTCGGGACCCGGGCCCCGAAGGTCCGGCCACGGGGCCCGCACGACACACCCGGCCCCTCCCCCTCGCATGTGAAGGACCACGGTAGGATGACGGACAAGATCAACCTTGCGGAGAAGCTCTCCACCTTCGACGAGAGATGGTCGCCGCGCACGGTGGCATCGTTCAACGGGCATGACGTCATGGTCGTGAAGGTCGAAGGCGAGTTCACCTGGCACGCGCATCCCGATACCGACGACTTCTTCCTTGTTCTGAAGGGCGAAATCGATATCCGGCTGCGGGACCGAACCGTGACACTCAAGGCGGGCGAAATGTTCGTCGTGCCCAAGAATGTCGAACATTGCCCCTTCGCCCGCGAAGAGGCTCATCTTCTCTTGATCGAACCCGCGGGCACGCCGAACACGGGCGATCCCGAGACCGCCGCCCGCCGCACGGAAATCTGATCGCGCGCAGGCGATACACGGGGGGCACATGAAAAGCGGCGGGTCCGGTGGACACCGCCGCTTGTCGCATTCGTCTCGTTTTCAGGCCGATACTGCCCGGCTTGAACCCAAGCCCGACCTGACCCTAACCGGCGATCCGTGCCCGGAACGGGCTCTGGCCGATGGCTCCCTGGCCTGCCGTTGCCGTTTGATACAGGCCGCGGTGGTCGGGAACGGGACGGAAGGCATCGGTCAGTCCGACGACCGTCTCCGCCGCGCCAAGCACCAGATAGCCGTCGCTCGGCATCTGCTTCGCCATGCGCTGCAGCACGTCGACCTTGGTCGGCTGGTCGAAATAGATCAGCACGTTGCGGCAGAAGAGAATGTCGAAGGTGCCGAGCGTGGAAAAGCTCTCCAGCAGGTTGAGCTTGCGCCACTGCACCATCGCGCGGATGTCCGGATTGATCTGCCAGAGATCGCCCTTCTGGGTAAAATATTTCAGCAGCATCTGGATCGGCAGGCCGCGCTGGACCTCGAACTGGCTGTAGATGCCGTTGCGCGCCTTGTCCAGAACCTCGCCCGACAGGTCGGTGCCGAGGATCTCGACGCGAAAGCCGCCGACCTTCTGGGCTTCTTCCTTCAGGCAGATGGCGAGCGAATAGGGCTCCTGGCCGGTGGAGGCGGCCGCGCACCAGATACGGATCGTGCGCCGGTCGGCCCGCGCCTTCAGCATCGCCGGCAACATCGTCTCGCGGAAATGCTTGAACGGCGTGGTGTCGCGGAAGAAGAAGGATTCATTCGTGGTCATGGCCTCGACCACGTCGGACGCGATCTGCATCGCGCCGGGACGCTGCATCGCCTGCACGAGTTCGGACAGGCCGGCGAGGCCATGCCGGCGCGCGACCGGAAGCAGGCGGCTTTCCACGAGGTACTGTTTCTCGTTGCTCAGTACGAGCCCGGACTGGGATTTCAGGTACTGCTTGAGATACTCGAACTGGGACGCAATCACCTGAGACCTCCACTCAACAATCCGACGACCTTCGGCCCGATCCTCGAGATCGGGAGAATGTCGCTACACAGACCCGTGTGGGCCGCTGCTCCAGGCATGCCCCAGACAACGCTGCTGGCTTCGTCCTGGGCAATAATGCTTCCGCCACCTGCGGAGATCGTCCGCACGCCGTTTGCGCCGTCATGGCCCATGCCGGTCAAAACGATCGCAAGCGTCGCCGAGCCGTAGACCTTGGCCACGCTGTCGAACAGGGGATCGACGGCCGGCTTGCAGAAGTTGATCGGCGGCCCGTCCTCCAGACAGGCGACCGGCTGGCCGCCGTCCTTCTTCAAGATCATGTGCTTGCCACCCGGCGCGACGTAGATATGGCCGGGCTTGAGCACCTCGCCGTCCTCGGCTTCCTTCGCCGGGCGCATCGCCGCCTTCGCGAGATGCTCGGCCAGGATCGCCGTGAAGGTCGGCGGCATGTGCTGTGTCACCACGACGGGCACGTCGCGGATCGCCGTTCCGATCTCGCTGAGCACCTGCTGCAAGGCCTGCGGACCGCCGGTCGAGGATCCGATCGCGACAATGCGCGGCTTGACGTTCGAATAGGGCCGCGTTTTCAGCGCCGGCTTCGCAGCGACCGGCGCCGGTGCCGCCGCCATGCGGCTGTAGCCTTGCGCGGCAGTGGCTGCGCGCGAGACCGGCAACTGCGACACCGTCTGGCCGGCGCTCGTCTGCGCGCGCATCTGGCGACCGCCGAGCGGGCGCGACGCCCTGCGGCGCTCGCCGAGCGCCTTGATCTTCTCGATCAGCTCGCGCCGGAAATCGACGGAGGTGGTGACCTCGCTGGTGGATTCCGGCTTGGGAACATAGTCCTGTGCCCCGAGCGAAAGCGCCCGCAGGCTGATTTCCGCATTGCGCCGCGTCAGCGTCGACGCCATGACGACGATGAGGTCGCGCTTCTTCTTCAGCATCAGCGGGAGGGCGGTGAGACCGTCCATCTCCGGCATCTCGATGTCGAGAACGACGACATCGGGATTGCTCCGTTCAATGTCGTCGACGGCGAGCTTGCCGTTGCGGTGCGAGGCGACGAGATGCAGGGCCGGGTCCGCCTCGACCCAACGGCTGAGCAGTCCGCGAATGACCACGGAATCGTCCACGACCATGACGCGGACACGATCCGGGTTGGCGCCGCCTTGTGGAAGCGACGCAGATGGAGAAGCGATCATGTAACGGACCCCGCAAGGGTGACTAGATAAGCCCGGCTTCCTGGAACTTCGCTTCCACGATGTCCTTGTCAAAAGGCTTCATGATGTATTCGTTCGCACCGGCCCGCATCGCGCGGGTGATATGGGCGACGTCGTTCTCCGTGGTGCAGAAGACGACGATCGGCTGATCGCCGCCCTCTTCGCGCCGAAGCGACAACAGGAACTCGAGACCGTCCATTTCCGGCATGTTCCAGTCGAGCAGGATGGCGTCCGGCATCTGCTGGCGGCAGGCCTCGAGCGCCTTCAGGCCGTCCTCGGCTTCCGAAATGGAGAACTCGAGGTCCTCCAGAATGCGGCGCGCCACCTTGCGGATAACGCTGGAATCGTCGACGACGAGACAATGCTTCATTTCAGTTTCTCCCGAGTGCCGAACATCGGCAGGTCGTTCCCAGGGACGAGAGGCCGATCAGGCCGCGGCCTTGGGCTGTTCCACCATCGCGGAGAACAGCCGGGCAACGTCGAGGATGATCATCAGCTTGCCGTCCAGGCGATGAACGCCGCCGGAGATCTCGGCCCAGCGCTTGTCCAGGTTGGACGGGTTCGGCTCCTGCGAGGACGAGGAAAGCCGCAGCACCTCGCCGACGGAATCGATCACCAGCCCGTAGCTTTCGCCCTTCTGCTCGATGCCGACAGCCATCACCTGCGATCCGTCGTCGCGTTCGGGAAGATGCAGCAGCTTGCGCATGTCGATGGCGGTGACGATCCTGCCGCGCAGGTTCAGAACGCCTGCGACCTGCGGAGCGGCCAGAGGCACGCGGGTGACCCGCTCGGGCACGAACACATCGTGCACCTGGCTGATCGGCAGGCCGAACAGCTGCCCTCCGATCACGACGGTCACATACTGGATGACCTCGTCGGCATTGGACGCGTGGTTGTCGTTGTTGGTCATGCCGCAATCCCCACTTCACCCGAGAACAGGTCCTTCAAGGAGGCGATCAGCCCCGGCCTGTCGAATTTCGCCACATAGTCGTCGAAGCCGGCCTGACGCCCGCGTTCGATCGATGCCGGAGACACCACGGCCGACAGGGCCAGGATCGGCATCTTGCGGAACCGCGGATCGCGGCGCAGCGCCTCGCAGAACTCGAAGCCGTTGATTTCCGGCATTTCGATATCGCTGACAATCGCCTGGTACACGTCGCCGTTTTCCAGCAGCTCGAAGGCATGCTGCGCGCCCTGGCAGGCCGTCACGTCATAGCCGGCCGCCTTGAGAACCGGCGTCAGCATGTTGCGGAAGAAGGCGCTGTCGTCGACCAGAAGGACCTTCTTGGTCAGAGCGGCGATGTCCATTTCCTTGCGCATGAACCAGTCCTCGAAGGCCTGGGGCAGGAAGTAGCCGAGATCGATGATCTCCGTCGCCTTGTCCTTGATGACGGCGGACCCGAGAACACCGGCGCGGTCGGATCCGACCTCGATGTTCATGCGGTCCTCGACGATGTCGACGATCTCGTCGACAACGAGGCCCATCGAGCGGCCGGCGTCGGAGAAGACCAGCATCGGCTGGGTGCCTTCCGAGCGACGCGTCTGAGCCGGGTCGATATAGACCAGCGGCATCAGCGACCCGCGATACTGCACCAGATCGCGACCGTTGGACTGTTCGATCTTGGTCACGTCGAACTCTTCCAGACGCGTGACCAGCGAGAGCGGCACGGCCTTCGGCTCTGCCGAACCGGCCCGGAACAGCAGCATCGACACCGTCGACTGGCCGTCGAGCGCGGAGGTGATCGCCTCTTCCTGCTGCTTGCGCTCCTCGTCGGCGACCACGCTGGAGGCATGGCTCGCCATCGCGGAGGCGACGCCGTTCGGATCGATGATCATGATCACCGCGCCATCGCCCAGGATGGTGTTTCCGGAGAACATTGTCAGGTTGCGCAGCATCGTCGACATCGGCTTGACGACGATTTCCTCCGTATGGAAGACCCCGTCGACGACCACGCCGAAGGTCTCGCTGCCGACCTGCATGACGACAATGAAGCCGGTGTCGGATTTCGTCTCCGTATCGACCGCATTCGGATTGGCCCCGAGCAGATAGGACATCTGCACCAGCGGCAGCAGCTTGTTGCGCAGCCGCAGGACGGGCGTGTCCTTGATCCGTTCGATCCGCGGCTCCGAGTTGTCCTGGACGCGCACCAGTTCGACCACTGAAAGCTGCGGAATGGCGAAACGGTCGCCCCCGGCCTCAACGATCAGCGCCGAGACGATCGCGAGCGTCAGCGGGATCTTGATGATGAAGCTCGATCCCTTGCCCGGAACCGAGCGCAGGTCGATCGAGCCGCCGATGAGTTCGACGTTGTTGCGCACCACGTCCATGCCGACGCCGCGGCCCGACACGCTGGTGACATTCGCCGCCGTCGAGAAGCCCGCGGCGAAGATGAACTTGTGGATCTGCTGATCCGTCATCTTCTCCAGTTCGGCTTCGCTCGCCAGACCGCGCTCGAGCACCTTGGCCTTGACACGGTCGACGTCGATGCCGCGACCATCGTCGCGCACTTCGATGATGATATGGCCGCCCTCGTGATAGGCGGAGAGCGTGATCGTGCCCTTCTCCGACTTGCCGGCGGCGCGGCGGTCGGCCGGCATCTCCAGACCGTGGTCGGCGGAGTTGCGGATCATGTGGGTGAGCGGATCCTTGATCAGCTCCAGCACCTGGCGATCAAGCTCGGTGTCGGCGCCGAGCATTTCCAGCTCGATCGGCTTCTCGAGTTCCTGGCTGAGATCGCGAACGATACGCGGAAGCTTCTGCCAGGCGTTTCCGATCGGCTGCATGCGCGTCTTCATGACGCCTTCCTGCAGCTCCGCGGTCACGTTGGACAGCCGCTGCAGCGGCACCTTGAACTCGGAATCCTCGTGACGGCGCACGATCTCCAGGAGCTGGTTGCGCGTCAGCACCAGTTCCGAGACCATGGTCATCAGGTCTTCCAGCGTATCGACCGCGACGCGGATCGACTGGCTGGAGACGGACGCCTTCTTCTCGGTCGGCTCCTTGGCGGCGGGCTCTTCCTTGACCTTGGCCTTCACCTTGGCCGTTTCGGCCAGCGGCGCGGCTGCGACAGGTGCGGCTTCGGCCTCGACCTCATGGTCAAGCTCTTCCTCGGTCGCGGCGACCGGGAGCTCAACCTCGCATTCCGCCTCGCGGAAGGCGCGTTCGAGATCGTCCAGGGACACCTCGCCCGGGCGCAGCGGACGCTCCAGGCTCTGTTCGACGATGTCGCCGGTGGTGGTGTCCGCGGCCGGCTCTTCCGCCTGGGCGCCCGGCGCGGCCTTGGTCTCCGCCGAGAGCGACAGGCGCTCCAGTTCGGAGATCAGGTCGTCGTCGCTGCCTTCCGGCTCCGCACCGCCTGCCGTCTCGAGATCCGCGAGGATCTCCTTGATGCGGTCGATCGACGTCAGGATCAGCGACACCGCTTCCTGGGTGACCGGCGCTCCGTCGCGGAACTTGCCCATCAACGTCTCGGCCGCATGTGCCAACGCTTCCAGACGGGGCAACCCGAGGAACCCGCAGGTCCCCTTGATGGTGTGAACCAATCGGAAAACGTTATCAAGAATCTTGGCGTTGTTCGGTTCTTGCTCGAACTTCACGAGTTCGACGTCAACGACATCAAGGCTCTCGTTCGTTTCGGTAAGGAACTCGCTAAGCAAGTCGTCCATGGTCAAACTCACCCGACTGGTTACTGGTACACAGCCCGGATCTAAGTCCGGGCAACCCATCCCTCGTCGAAGAGCATGCCGCCGAAACAGTTAAGATAAATTGAAACCAGAGAACTACGTCTGGCGCTAAATTACGCCACAGAGGCCGCAGTAATTTTTACGCCGTCTTCTTCCTTAACGACCTCTAAATTCATTCCCGATTCCCGTGCAAGAAGCGCCGCATACACCGGCTGAACCGTATGGGCGTCGATCCGCTCCGGTTCATTGCCGGCCATCATGTCGAGCACCAGCGCCGGCACCTTGGTCGTCGAGCCGGTGACCTTGAGTTCGAAGGTCGGCGACTGGGGTTCGCCGCGCATCGTGACGGTGATCAGACCGCCACGCGGGACGCACTGGTTTGCGAGCAGGATGAGGTTGAGGAGCAGCTTGACCCGGTTCTTGGGCATCAACAGCCGCGGCACCTGCCATTCGAGGTCCGCCTTTTCATTGGCCAGGAACCCGGCGGCAACCGACTGCGCGTCGCCAAGATCGATTTCCGCCCCGGCGGAGCCCGCCGCCCCGAAGGCGAGACGCGCGAACTGGAGCTTCGCAGAGGCCTGGCGGGCGCTCTTGCGAATCAGCTCCATCGCGAATTCCTTCATGTCGCCGCTGTCTTCCTCGTCGAGAACCTCAAGGCCGTTGGTGATGGCCCCCACCGGCGAGATGATGTCGTGGCAAACGCGGCTTGCAACAAGGGCTGCAAGGTCCAGGGCGCTGAGATCGTCGATGGCGGTCATGCGGTCGTCCTCGAATGGGGCTGTCCGTCGATGGCGGAGGTGGCGCGCGTTTTCACAGTGATTCGCGAAACACTGAAAGGGTTACACTTGGCGTCGCGCACTGCCAAGCGAACCGGGCGCCCGAAAGCGTCAGAAAAGCGGGCTATCGCCGGCCGAGGGCGCGGACGGTAACCCCTCTCCGCCTCGGCTACGGGTTGCTCCCCCGGCGACCGACACAGCCAAGCCGCGCGGCATTGCCCTTGGCCGCGCCCATCTGGCTCTGCGGATCGGCCAGGAAGAGAAACCGGTTGATCTCCGAGTGAAACAGCAGGAGGTCGCCGTCATAGAGGGCGAAGATCATCGGATTGCCCTCGGTCACGAACCCGTCGGCCAGCGCCACCGGGTCGCAGCCGGCCAGCTCCGGGGCATAGACTTCCGGGTCGGCCTCGAAGGCGGCCCGGTTGCCCTCGTTGAGAAACACCCAGATGGTCCCGCCCCAGCGCAATTCATGACGCGGAAGACCCTCAAGCGGCTGGCGGGCGATGAAATAGGCGACGGGATCACGTCCGCCGAGCGCATAGCCGCTCATCGTGTCGGTGGCGTAATCCTGCGCGTACGTCCCCGATCCGCCGGAAAACAGGGCGACAACGGCCATGGCGGCCCGCCACCATAATGTCTTCGGAATTCGATTACACTCTGACACCGAATCAACTCCGACGAATGCGACGGACCGAATGTGCACCGCGACCATCCGCCTGGCCACCTTTGCCATCGACACCGGCTTTGGTCATCCGCATTCCGCCCGTCCATTGCCTGTCGGTGCGCCACGCGTCGCACAAGCGCCCCCAGTCTGAGAGGACACTAAACATGATTCCGCACCGCGCGTCCGCTTCCCGCGTTTCCCTGCGCTCCGGCTTTCGGGCCATGGCCCTTGCCCTTGTTGTTGCGATGACATGTGTCCTTGCCCCTCCGGCTAGCGCACAGCAGCCCGAGCAATACAGCCAGGACGAGCTTCTCAACGCCGGCCACCGCTTCTTCGGCCAGATCTCAGGCGGTCTCGCCTCGGTGATCGAGCGCGCGGTTTCGCAATACGGCCAGCCGAACGGCTATATTCTCGGCGAAGAAGGCTCCGGCGCCCTGATTGCGGGCGCCCGCTACGGCGAGGGCCAGCTCTACACCCGCAACGCCGGCACCCATAAGGTCTTCTGGCAGGGGCCGTCCTTCGGCTGGGACGTGGGCGCCGACGGCGCCCGGACGATGATGCTCGTCTACAATCTGCCCGATACCAACGCGATCATGCGCCGCTATGTCGGCGTTGCCGGATCGGCCTATCTCGTCGGCGGCTTTGGCATGACCGTGCTGTCGAACCACGACATCTATGTCGTGCCGGTCCGCGCCGGCGTCGGTGCCCGGCTCGGTGTCAATGTCGGCTACCTCAAGTTCACGCCCGAGCCGACGTGGAATCCGTTCTGACGGCATCCGCCAGCGACCGCGCGAGCAGCTCCCGCTTGGCGGAAGACCGCACGTCAGGTAAGCATCAGGTAAGAAGACGGGATCGAAGTCGGCGCAGACGCGCGGCCAGATGATCCGCGCGCGGCGAAACAGTGGTGGTCGGTCTTGATTGAAGCGGCAATGCTTGTGGTACTGGGCGCCTGCCTTGCGGGCCTCGTCGCGCTGGCGATGCTGCCTGCGATCTGGCGCCGCGCGGTGCGCCTGACGCGCCAGGCCGTCGAGGCCACCAGCCCGATGACCCACGCCGACGTGCGCGCGGAAATCAGCAGCCTGCGCGCCAGCCATGCGCTGGAGCAGCGCCGCCTGGAAAGCGGCCTGGAACGGCTTCAGGCCGAAACCGCATCCAACCGCATTGCCCGGGACCGGGCGGAGAGCGCGGCCAACGACCTGCGCAAGGAAATGCTCGCTCGCGACCAGGCGCTGGCCGAGGCGGCGGCGCGCGAAGACGGGCTGCGCCGGGACATCCAGGAACGCGAGGAAGCCGTCGCCATGGCCAAGGCGCGCCAGCGCGAGCTGGAACGCAGCCTGAAGCGCATGATGGCCTCGGCCGGCGACGGCGCGACCGGGCCCGCGGCCGTGCCGACGGACAGTGCGGAGACGGCTTCGGCCTGGCAGGCCGAGTCAGACGCCAGCATCGCCCGCGCATCCGATCTTGCCCGGATCGCCGGACTTGAATCGGAAATCACCGCCTTGAAACGCAAGCTCGAAGCCGCGGAACAAAAGGCGCGCGACGCCGCGGGCGCCGGGTCGGCCGAGGGATCGCCCGCGCCGCCGGCGGAGACCGACCGGCGCCGCTTCGGCCAGCAGAACAACCGGCTGTTTGAAGTGGAATCCAAGCTGATCGCCGCGCAGGCGGAAATCACCCGACTGTCCATTCTGCTGGAAGAATCCGGTCAGCCCGGATCGACCGACGCGCAGCCTGCGACCGCCGACAGCGCACAGCGGCTCACGCGTCTGACTGCCGACGCGGAGCGGCTGGAGGCGGAAAACGCCCGCCTGCGGGCCGAATTGCACAGCAACGACGCCTTCATGTCGATGCGCCGCGAGCTCTCGGACCTTGCGGCCTCCGTGATGGCGAGCCTTGAGGGCGAAGCGGATACCGCACAAAAGGATAAGAGCCCGGCTGCGCCGGGAAACGCCAGAACCGCGCCCGAGCCAAGCGCCGGCAACAGCGACGAGCCGGCGGACCCGCAGCCCGGCAAGGACACCCAGACGTCGCTCTCCGCACGCATCCGCGCGGCCCGCAAGCGTCTGAAGCCGGACAATGGGCCCGGTGCAGCGTCGGACACGGCCGCGCAGGAGACGCCTGCATCGAAAGAAAAGGCCGGGGTCTGAACCTTCCGTCGACCACGACCCGTCCGCTAACCGGCACGTTTGGCGAAATCCGACACGGCAGACGACTGTCTCGGGACGCGTGGACGGCGCCGCAGGGAACGGTGTTTGGAACTATGACCTGGGAAAGCCGGCTCGTGGACCGCGTCAGGGGCTGACCGGAAAACCGGACGGCGACCCTTGCGAAAATGGTACCCCCAAGGGGACTCGAACCCCTGTTTCCGCCGTGAGAGGGCGGCGTCCTAGACCGCTAGACGATGGGGGCATCGCTGGTCTTCGACGAGAAGAAGCGCGGTATAGACCGGGGCGCTGACGAATGCAAGCACCGATAACGCGGAATTCGCGAGTTGCCCCCAGCCCGTGGAAACCGGCTGGCAAAGACCGCCCTATCGCGAAACGAAGGCGGTCTCGCCGATCACGGTTCCGGTCATCGGGTCGAGATAGAGCAGCTTGCTTGCCGCGCCCTCGCGCACCAGCAGGATCAGCCGCCCCTCGGCCAGCGCCATGCTTTCCACGCGGCCATCCTTGCCGATGGCGATGGTAGCGGCTATATCGCTTGCATCCGGCGGCGAGGCGCGGTCGGACAATCTGTAGATGATCGCCGCGAAAACCGCCACGAAGCCGAGCGTCATGATCAGTCCGGACACGGCGAGCAGGCGTTTCAGTTTCGCCTGAAGACGTTCTGCGGCCGGGTCAAGCGGCGGCTCCGTCTGGCTGTCGTCGTCCAAACCCGGATGTGTCATGTCGATGTCCACCAATGAAATGCCGGATTTCGGTCCGGCCGAAATCACTGCCGGTCCGCAGGATGCGGGCGTCCGTCTGGACGCCTGTCTGGCGCGGCACGTTCAGGATATCAGCCGCAACCGCATCCAGTCCCTGATCAGGGAAGGTCACGTGCGCGTCGGCGCGCGGACCATAGTCGAGCCCAAATACCGGGTCAACGAAGGAGACGAACTCTCCCTCGACCTGCCGGAGCCGGAGCCGGCGGAGCCCGAAGCCCAGGACATCCCTCTCGTCGTCGCCTATGAGGACGAGCATCTGATCGTCATCGACAAGCCGGCCGGACTGGTGGTTCACCCGGGCGCCGGCCATGCCACCGGCACGCTCGTCAACGCCCTCCTGCACCATTGCGGCGACAGCCTGTCCGGCATCGGCGGCGTCAAGCGTCCGGGCATCGTCCACCGCCTCGACAAGGACACCAGCGGACTGCTCGTGGTCGCCAAGACCGATGCCGCGCATCAGGGCCTGAGCGCGCAATTTGCCGATCACGGCCGCACCGGTCCGCTCGAACGCGAATATTCCGCGCTGGTCTGGGGCGCGCCCTCGCATCTGAAGGGCACGGTCGACGCCAACCTCGGGCGCTCCACCCACAATCGCCAGAAGATCGCGGTCTTCCGCTCCGGCGGGCGCAACGCCATCACCCATTGGCAGGTGCGCGAGCGCTTTCTGGAGCCCGGACCGCAGCCCAAGGGCGCGCCGGCGATCGCCGCGCTGCTGACCTGCCGGCTGGAGACCGGCCGCACCCACCAGATCCGCGTCCACATGGCCCATATCGGCCATCCGCTTGTGGGCGATGCCGATTACGGTGCGGGCTTTCGCACCAAGGCGACCCGGCTGGACGAGCCGGCAAAGAGCATCGTCCAGGCTTTCCCGCGCCAGGCGCTGCATGCCGGACTGCTCGCCTTCGAGCACCCCGCGACCGGCGAGACCCTGCGCTTTGAAAGTCCCCGTCCGGACGACCTGGAGGGCCTGATCGGAGCATTTCGATCTATTTCCCAACGTTAAAATGCAAAATCAGGCCGTGTTTTTGTCAATTTGATCCTTATATTGGGCATCGGCGTGCCGTTTGGGCGCCGACGGGGATGCCCTTTGATGGCGGTTTTGCGGCGACTTCTGCCGCGTCGCGCCTGAGGGATCACATTGGGAGAAAGGGTGCATTCATGGCCCAGAATATTCCGGTTCTGAGTTCCGGCGAGGGCGGGCTCAGCCGATACCTGGACGAAATCCGCAGGTTCCCCATGCTGGAACCGCAAGAAGAATACATGCTCGCCAAGCGCTACAAGGAACATGAGGACCCGCAGGCCGCGGAACGCCTCGTGACCTCGCACTTGCGCCTGGTCGCCAAGATCGCCATGGGCTATCGCGGCTACGGTCTGCCGATCTCAGAGGTCGTCTCGGAAGGCAATGTCGGACTGATGCAGGCGGTCAAGCGCTTCGAGCCGGACAAGGGCTTCCGGCTCGCGACCTACGCCATGTGGTGGATCAAGGCGGCGATCCAGGAGTACATCCTGCGCTCCTGGTCGCTGGTCAAGATGGGCACCACGGCGAGCCAGAAACGCCTGTTCTTCAACCTGCGCCGCCTCAAGGGCAAGATCCAGGCGCTGGAGGAAGGCGATCTGAAGCCCGATCAGGTCACCGAGATCGCGACCAAGCTCGGCGTCAGCGAGACCGACGTGATCTCGATGAACCGCCGGCTCGCCGGCGACGCCTCGCTGAACTCGCCGATCCGCGCCGAAGCCGACAGCGGCGAATGGCAGGACTGGCTGGTCGACGAGAGCGAGAGCCAGGAAACGCTCTACGCCCGGCAGGAAGAGCTGGACATGCGCCGCAAGCTGCTTGGCGACGCCATGGACGTCTTGAACGAGCGCGAGCGGCGGATCTTCGAGGCCCGGCGCCTGTCGGAAGACCCGATCACGCTGGAAGACCTCTCGACCGAATTCGGCGTCAGCCGCGAGCGCGTGCGCCAGATCGAGGTGCGCGCCTTCGAAAAGGTTCAAAAGGCGGTGCGCCGCGGCGCCAAGGAACTGGAACAGCGCCCGGCCGAACTGGCCGACCACAGCTGACGCGCGGCCGCCGCGCCGCCGGCGCTTCCGCAGACCAAGTGATGCCAACGCCCCGTCTCCTTGCAGGAGGCGGGGCGTTTTTCTAACGTGACGACCTTCGCCCTGTTCGCGCTCCTCTCACTCGGGAGCGCGAGGCCCGAGAGGATGGCGCGCGGTGCCGGAAACGAAACGCCAATGCGGATGAGCCGCCGCAAGCATCTTGCCGTCGCGGGCGTGGCAGGCGTTTTCCTGCTGGTCGTGACGCTGTTGCGGGCCATGGACCCGGCTTTCGTGGAATCCATCCGCCTGATGGGGTTCGACACCTATCAGCGCCTCTGGCCGCGCGCGGACGACGATTATCCCGTTCGCATCGTCGACATCGACGAGCGCTCGCTCGCCGTTCACGGCCAATGGCCCTGGCGCCGCGACACGCTCGCCGCACTGACGGATGCCCTGGCGGAGATGGGCGCCGCGGTCGTCGCCTATGACATGATCTTCGCCGAGCCCGACCGGCTGTCGCCGCACCGCTACCTGCCCGAACTTGAGCAGGTGCCGGAGCTGAAGGCGCAGGCGCTTCCCGACACTGACGCCGCCTTTGCCGAGGCGCTCGCCCGCATGCCGGTCGTGCTCGGATATGCGCTGCGGTCCGATGCGGACGGCGGCACGCCCGCCTCCAAAGCGGGTTTCGCCTACGCCGGCAGCAACCCGGCGGCCTCCCTGCCCGGGTTTCCCTCCGCGCTCAAGAGCCTCGACATGCTGGAGGCCCGGGCCGCCGGCAGCGGCAGCCTCAGCCTGTCGGCCCGCGACACCTCGGGGATCGTGCGGCGCATTCCGATGCTGGTGACAAATGGAGAGGCCCTGTTTCCCTCGCTGTCGATGGAGGCCTTGCGCGTCGCGCAAGGGGCCAGCGGCTATATCGTGCGCAGCGCGGATGCCAGCGGCGAGCTCGCCGTGGGCGGTGCCGCGGTGACCGAGGTCAAGGTCGGCGCGGTTTCCTTTCCGACGACCGCCATCGGCGAGCTCTGGGTCTATTTCAACGCCGACCGCAAGGACCGCTACATCTCCGCGGCCGACGTCCTCGATCCCGCCAAACGCCAGGAGCTGCAATCGGAGATCGAAGGCCGGATCATCTATGTCGGCACTTCCTCGATCGGGCTGTTCGATATCCGCACCACCCCGCTTGGTGAACTGGTGCCGGGGGTCTCCGTGCATGCGCAGGCGACCGAACAGATCCTGTCCGGCGATTTTCTCGCCCGCCCCGACTGGGCCTATGGCGCCGAGATCATCGCGACCGTCGCGATCGGGCTGATCATCATCGCCCTGGTCCTTGCGGTCGGCGCGGGATGGGCGGCGCTGATCGGCGGAGCCATCGCCGCCGCGCTCTATGCGGGGGCAGTGCATCTGTTTCGCACGCAAGGGCTGCTGCTCGATCCGGTCTATCCCACGGCCGCGAACCTCTTCGTCTATGCCGCCGCGACCGCGCTGCTCTATGTGCTGACCGAGCGCGAGAAGCAGTTCGTCCGCACCGCCTTCGGCCAGTATCTCGCGCCGGAAATGGTGCGCCGCCTGGAAAGCGCGCCGGACACGCTGAAACTCGGCGGCGAGATGCGCGACATGACGATCCTCTTCATGGATGTGCGCGGTTTCACGCCGATTTCCGAGCAATTGACGCCGACCGAACTCGTCGCCTTCCTCAATGCGCTGCTGTCCCCGCTCAGCGAGGAGATCCAGCGTCACGGCGGCACGATCGACAAATACATCGGCGACAGCATCATGGCCTTCTGGAACGCGCCGATGGAGGTGGAGGATCACGCCCGCAAGGCGGCGCAGGCCGCGCTGGCGATGCTGCGCGTGGTCGACGAGTTGAACGCGAGCGACGCCTTCGGCTTCAAGGCGCGCGACATGCCGCAAAAAACCGTTCAGATCGGCGTCGGACTGAACAGCGGCGAGGCCTGCGTCGGCAACATGGGCTCTAGCCGCCGGTTCAACTACTCGGTGATCGGCGACGCGGTGAACATCGCCGCACGGATCGAATCGAGCTGCAAGGGCATCGGCGCGGATTGCGTCGTGTCGGAAACGACCGCCCGTGCCGCGCCCGACTTCGCGCTGCTGGAGGCCGGTGCGATCCCGCTGAAGGGCAAGAGCGTGCCGATCACGCTGTTCGCGCTCGCCGGCGATCCCGCCTATGCGGCAACGCCCGCCTTTGCGGATCTTGCCGCCAAGCACGAGCGGATGATGGGCGCGATTTCGACGGAGGATGCCCCGGCCGCCCGCAGGGCGCTCGACGCCTGCCGCGCTTGCGCGCCGCCGCATCTCTCGGCCTTCTACGACCGCTTCGCGGAACGGATCGCCGCGATGGCTCCCGCCTCCCCGGCGTTGTGAGGACACGAAGGATCAGCGGCCCTCGCCCGTCGGCTTCGACACCGGCCGGTCACGCGGTGCAAACAGCTTGAACACCCGCCCGTCGAGCACGCACAGGCCTGCGAGCAGGATCGCCATGCCGGCAAACTGGACGCCGGAAAGCGCCTCGCCCAGAAATCCCGCACCGATCGCGGTCGCGGTCACCGGCACCAAAAGGGTCACAAGCGAGGCATTGGTCGCCCCGGCTTCGCGCAGAAGGCGAAAATAGATCAGATAGGCGAACGCCGTGCACAGGACGCCAAGCAGCGCCATCGCGATCCAGCCCTGCGCGCTTGTCTCGGCCACACGCCAGCCCGCCCCCTGCCATGTCGTCGCCTGCCAGGCAGCCAGCGGCGCCATCAGCAGCGTCGAGCCGGTCAGCTGGCCGGCGGCGGCAACCAGAATGGAAACCCCGGAAAACCAGCGGGCAAAGGTCGCGGCGAAGGCATAGGAGAGCGCTGCGCCCAGAAACAGCATCTTCGCCCACAGGGGCTCCGTGCCGATGCCGAACAGGCCCGGCGACAGCAGCACCGCGACCCCGACGAAACCGAGAGCGATGCCGGCAACCCGGGTGGCCTTGAGAACTTCCTGCGAAAACACCAGCGAGGCGACGATCACGGTGAAGATCGGCGTCGACGCATTGAGGATCGAGGCAAGGCTCGCGCTCACCTCCGTCTGCCCCCAGAAGATCAGCGAGAAGGGGATCGCGTTGTTCAAAAAGCCCATCAGCAGAAACGCGAGAAGCATGTCGGGGGCTGTCGGGAACCGCAGGCCGCGAAGCCGCAGGATGACATGCAGCACGACGGCCGCAATCGCAACCCGCGCGAAGACCAGCACGAGCGGCGGGATTTCCGCGACCGCAAGCTTGGCGAGGGGAAAAGTCCCGCCCCAGATCAGGGCGAGCAGGCACAGCAACGACCAGTTTTTCAGGCTCATCTCGGCAAATCCGGTTCGGCCGGGGAGCGACCGCTGTCAGGCGGCGAGGACTATCACCTTCGCCGCGCCGAAAACACCCGATTTGCGAGACCGGATCGCCCGCCGGGGTGCGCCGCCTGCGTTGCACGCAATGCGGACCGGCAAAAAACGACCGGATCACCGGCTTGCTCCGGCACGCAATCCCGGTCACTGTCTTTGAGAGCGTCTTTCGTTCTCGCACGCGCTGCCAGCCGAATTTCCGATCAGCCCTCCGTTTCGCATTTTCCGATGCCCGACAGTCCCGCCCTTCCGGTCTCTCCGCGACCGCTGCTCGCCCGGCTCGTGCCGCTGCTGGCGGCGGCGGCCCTGCTGCTTGGCGCCAACGGGCTTGCCATGACGGTGATTGCGGTGCGCGCGCGCGACGGCGGGCTCTCCGACACGATGATCGGCCTGTTCGGCTCCGCCTATTACGCCGGCTTCATTGCAAGCGTCCTGCTCGCGCCCCGGCTCATTCGCCGGGTCGGGCATATTCGCGTCTTCACGGCGCTTGCATCGCTCGGCGCCATGTCGGTCCTGGCGCTGCTCCTGAGCGAACCGGGCCCCTCCTGGAGCGCCTTGCGCTTCCTCAGCGGGGCGGCGTTCTGCGGCACCGCGATGGTGCTGGAAAGCTGGCTCAATGCCCTTGCCTCCAATTCGGAACGCGGCCGGATCCTCAGCATCTACCGCATTGTCGACCTGGCGGCGGTGACGGGCGGCCAGTTCCTGCTCCCGGCCTTCGGCGCGACCGGGACGGACATTCTGGTGATCATCGCGCTCTTGTTCTGCGGCGCGCTGATCCCGGTGTCGCTTGCGCGCGAGGACAATCCTCCGATGGCGGAAAACCCGGGTCCGGTGAATTACTTCGCGCTCTGGGCGATTTCGCCGGTCGCCGCGGTCGGCTGCCTGACCATCGGCCTGACCAATGGCGCCTTCCGCACCGTGGGTCCGGTCTATGCCCAGGCCGTCGGTCTCGACACCGAAAGCCTCGCCTTCTTCATCAGCCTGTGGGTGATCGCCGGTGCCCTGTTCCAGTATCCGCTCGGCTGGGCCTCGGACCGCACCGACCGGCGGTATGTGCTCTTGCTTGCGACCGCCGGGGCCGGCCTGTCCTGCGCGCTTCTTGCAGGCGTGGTCTCGCCGCTGGCGATCTTCATCGGCGGCTTTCTGTTCGGCGGCTTCGCGCTGCCGCTCTATTCGCTGTCGGCCGCCCATGCCAACGACCATGCCCGTCCCGGACAATTCGTCGAACTGGCCGCCGGCCTGACCATGTTCTTCGCCATCGGCGCCATGACGGGGCCCTTGCTCGCCTCGCTGGTGATGGATCGTTTCGGTCCGTCCGCCTTCTTCGTCTATACGGCCACCCTGCATCTCGCCTTCGTCGGCTTCGTGATCCTGCGCCTCGTCATGCGCAACCCCGTTCCCGCCGATCGCCGCAAGCGGTTCGTCTGGCTTTTGCGCAACTCTCCGGCGATCTTCCGGCTGGCGCGCACGGCCCGCAAACGGACCCGGGCCGACAAGCCCTGAAAAACGCCGCGCCAGGGGATGCATTTCCCGGCGAAGGACTCGTCAGGGCGGATCGGCTTGGGTATAGTCCGCGCGCTCTCCCCGGTTCGCAGGCCGGGGATTTTCGTGTGCGCGCGACACGGCGCGCAACAGTGTCGTTCTCCGCGCGGTTTTCAACCGCGCCGTCGAGATCTCGTCTGCGCGGCAGCAAACCGCGCGCTCTGGCTGAAATGCCTGTTGAAGGAACGCGAATACCATGGCCAATGTCGTCGTCGTCGGATCTCAGTGGGGTGACGAGGGAAAAGGCAAGATCGTCGACTGGCTCTCCGAGCAGGCCGACGTCGTTGTCCGCTTCCAGGGCGGGCACAACGCCGGCCATACGCTGGTGATCGACGGGGTCAGCTACAAGCTGTCGCTGCTGCCCTCGGGCGTGGTGCGCGGCAAGCTCTCGGTGATCGGCAATGGCGTCGTCATCGATCCGCATGCGCTGGTCGCAGAGATCGCCCGCCTGGCCGACCAGGGCGTGACCGTCTCGCCGGAAACGCTTGTCATCGCCGGCAACGCGACGCTGATTCTCTCGCTGCACCGGGAACTTGATGCCCTGCGCGAAAACGCCGCCGCCGCGGGCACCAAGATCGGCACCACCAAGCGCGGCATCGGCCCGGCCTATGAAGACAAGGTCGGCCGGCGCGCTGTGCGGGTCATGGATCTTGCAAATCTCAAGACGCTTCCGGCCAAGATCGAGCGCCTGCTGACCCACCACAACGCCCTGCGACGCGGCCTGGGCGAGACCGAGATCGATCCGGCTGCAATCTTCTCCGAGCTGGAAACCGTCTCCGAAGCGCTGCTGCCCTACATGGGCACCGTGTGGAGCCTGCTCGACACCGCAAGGCGCGAGGGCAAGCGGATCCTGTTTGAAGGCGCGCAAGGCACGCTGCTCGACATCGACCATGGCACCTATCCCTTCGTCACCTCGTCCAACACGGTGTCGGGACAGGCAGCCGCCGGCAGCGGCCTCGGCCCCGGGTCCGTCGGCTATGTGCTCGGCATCACCAAGGCCTATACGACCCGCGTCGGCGAAGGCCCCTTCCCGACGGAGCAGGACAACGAGGTCGGCAATTTCCTCGGCACCCGCGGCCATGAGTTCGGGACCGTCACGGGCCGCAAGCGGCGCTGCGGCTGGTTCGACGCGGTGCTGGTGCGCCAGACCTGCTGCATCAACGGCATCAACGGAATTGCGCTGACCAAACTTGACGTTCTCGACGGACTGGACGAAATCAAGATCTGCGTCGCCTATGAACTGGACGGCGAGCGGATCGACCACCTGCCCGCGTCGCAGGGAGCCCAGGCGCGGGTGAAGCCGATCTACGAAACCCTTCCGGGATGGAAGGAGTCGACCGAAGGCGCACGCAGCTGGGCGGATCTTCCCGCACAGGCCGTGAAATACGTACGTCATGTCGAGGAACTGATCGGAGCGCCGGTTGCGTTGCTGTCGACCTCGCCAGAACGAGATGACACAATCCTTGTCCAGAATCCGTTTCAGGATTAAGGCTTAAACAGGGTCCGCGAGTCGCGGCGGATCCGCTGCGGCGACGGCGAGTTGAGCATATGGCAGACTATTATCCGGTTTTGAAGAAGACCGTTGCTGCGCTTCCGGAAAACACCGGGGCAGCGCGGCGTGAAATCTATCAGCGCGCTCGAAAAGCCATCGTTGCCCAGTTGAAGGGCTACGATCCCCCGCTGTCACCATCGGAAATCACCGCCGAGCAGTTGCGGCTCGAGGAATCGATCCGCAAGGTCGAGGCCGAAGCCGCCCGCGAAACGCTGGGATACAGCCAGCCATCCGCACCGGCAGCACCGGCGAAACCGCCGGAAGCGCAGCGCTCGGAGCCCAAGCCGCCGGAGCCTCGCGCACCCTCTGCAACGGTCTCGACGCCAAGGGCGCAAGGCGCTGAAGCGCCGGCAAAGGCGGATGCGGCCCCCGCTGTCTCCTCGGCCGGATCGGGCGGTGAAGCGCCGGCCGGACCCGAAACGCTGAAAAACGCGATCGATGACGCCCGCAAACTTGGCGCCTCGGCCGACAGCGCCGGGCGCAGCGCGCGCAATGCGCTCGACGGACAGCCAAGCGACCCGCAAAAGCGCGAACCCACGATCGGCACCCCCGAACCCGACGCACCCGCTTCCACTTCCGGAGCCACCGCGCGCCGCAGGTCTGCAACCGACGTCGGCGGCGCGACGCTTTCGGGATCCGGCGGGCGGCCCTTGCCGCCGATCGACGGTCCGATGCAGGGATCGCGCCTGCCCGCGATCATCGGCGGCGTGGCCCTGCTGCTTCTTGTCGTCGGCGTTGGTGCCGTCGGCTATTCGCAGCGCGACGTCCTGAGCGATTTCTTCTCCGGGGACGACGGCGCGGCCACGACCGCAACCGCGCCCCAGACGCCGTCTGAGCCCGAGCAGCCCACCGAAACCGAGGGCTCGCGCAAGAATGCCGCGCGGCTTCTCGACAACGGCGAAACCGCCATCGCCCCCGATGCACGCAGCGTCACCACCACGCGGATCACCCCGACGGCCCCGCAGACGGACCCGCTGGCGCCGAGCACACCGGCTCCGGCCGAGACCCCGGCGGTCCGCAGCGTCGAGCCGGAAACGCCGGCCGAGACCGGCGAGGCCCAGGTGGCCGAAACGCCGCAACAGCCTGCCCCGGCGCAGGAACCGGCGGCACCTGCGGCACCGCCTGCCGCGCAGACATCCCCGGATGCGCAGACCGCAGTCGTTGCCCAGCGTGCCTTCCTCTATGAAGAGGGTGTCGAATCGGGCAGCGCCGGCCAGGCCTCGTCCGGACAGACCATCTGGAGCGTTGCCGAGGAGACGATCGACGGACGCACGGAAACGGTGTTGCGCATGCGCATCGAAGTGCCCGAGCGAAGCATTGTTGCAAATCTCTCGCTGCGTCCCAATCGCGACGACACCCTGCCGGCCAGCCATCTGCTCGAGGTCCGTTTCGACCTGCCGCAGAACTTCACCGGTCAGGGCGTTGCGGAAGTGCCGGGTCTCGTGATGAAGACGACGGAAGAGGCGCGCGGCGACGCGCTGATCGGCGCCTCCGTCAAGGTTGCCGACGGGTTCTTCTGGGTCGCGCTGTCGAATATCCCCGACGAACGCGAGCGCAATCTGACGCTCCTGCAGGAACGCGGCTGGATCGACCTGCCGATGCTCTACGAGAACCGCAAGCGGGCTATCCTGACGCTTGAAAAGGGAACACCGGGAACGCGCGCGGTCGAACAGGCCGTTGCCGCCTGGCGCGCCGAGTAAACATCGCCGCACCCGCGCAACAGCAGATATGACAACGGCCGGATGGATCCCCATCCGGCCGTTTTTCTTGCCTGTCGGACAAAGCCCAAAGCGGCGGGCAGAGCCGCCGCTCGTGCTTCAGAAGCGCAGCGGCTTGGCCTGCTTCACATGCGGCAGCGCGGCGATGCGCTCCAGCACCTCGGCCGGCACCTGCCCGTCGACCTCGACCAGGCAGATCGCGTCTGCGCCAGCGGCGGTGCGGCCAAGGTTGAAGGTCGCGATGTTCACGCCGGCATCGCCCAGAACCGAACCGAGATCGCCGATGAAGCCCGGCTTGTCCTCGTTGGTGACATAGAGCATGTGCGGACCAAGTTCCGCTTCCATGTTGATGCCCTTGACCTGGATGATGCGCGGCTTTCCATCGGAGAACACAGTGCCGGCGACCGAGCGTTCCTGCCGGTCGGTGGTCACCGTGAGACGGATGTAGTTTTCATAGGCACCCGCCTGGGCGCGGCGCACCTCTTCCACCTTGATGCCGCGCTCGCGCGCCAGCACCGGCGCAGAGACCATGTTCACAGTCTGAAGCAGCGGCTGCAGCACACCGGTCAGGGCGGCAGCGGTCAGCGCCTTGACGTTCATCTCGGCCACGTCGCCCTCATACTCCAGCCGGACGCCGGCAAGGCCCGTCTCCGTGAGCTGGCCGGCAAAGGACCCGAGCAACTCGGCAAGCTTGACGAAGGGCACCAGACGCGGCGCTTCCTCGGCCGTGATCGAGGGCATGTTGAGCGCGTTCGAAACGGCACCCTTGACCAGATAGTCCGACATCTGCTCGGCCACCTGCAGCGCGACGTTTTCCTGCGCTTCGGAGGTCGACGCCCCCAGATGCGGCGTGCACACGAGATTGGGCGCACCGAAGAGCACATTCTCGGAGGCCGGTTCCTCGGCGAAGACGTCGACGCCCGCGCCGCCGACCTTGCCGCTGTCGAGCCCGGCGCGCAGCGCCGCCTCGTCGACCAGTCCGCCGCGCGCGCAGTTGATGATGATCACGCCGTCGCGCATCTTCGCGATGGCCTTCGCATCGATGATGTTGCGGGTCTTGTCGGTCAGCGGCGTGTGCAGCGTGATTGCATCGGCGCGCGCGAACAGCGTGTCGAGATCGACCTTCTCCACGCCAAGCTCGACGGCCCGCTCCTCAGACAGGAAGGGATCAAAGGCCACGACCCGCATCTTCAGCCCGATGGCGCGTTCCGCGACGATCGAACCGATGTTGCCGCAGCCGATCAGGCCAAGCGTCTTCGACGTCAGCTCGGTGCCCATGAACTTCGACTTTTCCCACTTGCCGGCCTGGGTCGAGGCATCGGCCTTCGGGATCTGGCGGGCCACGGCGAACAGCATCGCGATGGCGTGTTCGGCGGTGGTGATGGAGTTGCCGAAGGGCGTGTTCATGACGATCACCCCCTTGGCGCTTGCCGCCGGAATGTCGACATTGTCGACGCCGATGCCGGCGCGGCCGACCACTTTCAGCCGGCTGGCCGCCGCGATCAGCTTGTCGGTGACCTTGGTTGCCGAGCGGATCGCCAGACCGTCGTACTGGTCGATGATCGAAAGCAACCGGTCCTTGTCCTTGCCGATGTCGGGCTGGTAGTCGACCTCGACGCCGCGCGACTTGAAGATGTCGACGGCGGCGGCGGACAGTTTGTCGGAAATCAGCACCTTGGGCGCCATATCAAAGCCTCCTTGCCGGGTCGCTGCGGGGATGGTTTCTTCATCCCGCAGCCGACCGCAAACCTGTAGAAATGTCTGGACGTGTTGACGAAAGGGCTGCGCTCAGGCAGCCGCCTCCAGCGTTTCCGCCTGTTTGGCGAAGGCCCAGTCGAGCCAGGGCAGCAAGGCCTCGATATCCGAGGTCTCGACCGTCGCACCGCACCAGATGCGGAAGCCGCTCGGCGCATCGCGGTAGGCGCCGATGTCGTAGGCGACACCTGCCTGATCCAGCGCAGTGGCCATCGCCTTGGCGAAAGCCGCCTGCGCGGCCGGGTCGAGCGATGCGACCCGATCGTCGACGATCTTGAGACAGACCGAGGTGTTGGAACGGGTGGCCGGATCTTCGGCCAGGAACCCGACCCAGGACGTGCGCGCCACCCAGTCGGCAATGGCACCGGCATTGGCATCGGCACGGGCGATCAGCGCGGCAAGGCCGCCGATCTGCTGTGCCCATTTCAGCGCGTCGATATAGTCCTCGACGCAAAGCATCGACGGCGTGTTGATGGTCTCGCCCTTGAAGATGCCCTCGATCAGCTTGCCGCCCTTGGTCAGGCGGAAGATCTTCGGCAGCGGCCAGGCCGGAGTATGGCTTTCCAGCCGCTCGACTGCGCGCGGGCTCAGGATCAGCATGCCATGGGCCGCCTCGCCGCCCAGCACCTTCTGCCAGGAGAAGGTCACGACATCGAGCTTGGAGAAATCGAGCGACTGCGCGAAGGCGGCCGAGGTGGCATCGCAGATCGTCAGGCCTTCGCGGTCAGCCGGAATCCAGTCGCCGTTCGGCACGCGCACGCCGGAGGTGGTGCCGTTCCAGGTGAAGATCACGTCGCGGGAAAAATCGACCGCCCCGAGATCGGGGAGCTTGCCGTAGTCGGCGTCAAGCACGCGTGTATCGTCGAGCTTCAACTGCTTGACCGCGTCGGTCACCCAGCCGGCGCCGAAGCTTTCCCAGGCGAGCAGGTCAACGCCGCGCGGGCCGAGCAGCGACCACATTGCCATTTCGACCGCGCCCGTGTCGGAGGCGGGCACGATGCCGATCCGGTAGTCGTCGGGAACGCCCAGAACCGCACGCGTCAGATCGATCGCCTCGGCAAGCTTCGCCTTGCCGGGCTTTGCCCGGTGGGAGCGACCGAGCGGCGCGTCGTCGAGGGCTGCGGGGGACCAGCCGGGGCGCTTTGCGCAGGGGCCGGAGGAAAAACGCGGGTTTTCCGGCCGCGTGGCCGGTTCATGCAAGTTGCTCATCTGCTACCCTTCCAGATAGAAGCCCCTCGTTGGGGAGGGGTGTCCCGCATACGGGCTTATCCGAAGGATTGGTCCGGCGCAAGCTGGCAAGAAAGTCAAAATTCGACCGAGACAAACCGCCGCAAACGAAAAAGGCCGGGCAAGATGCCCGGCCTTTTCGAGAATGGTCCAGAAGCGATCAGTACTTGGTGATGATCGGCTCGGGAATGTAGCTCGGCGTCGAGTTGAACGTGTAGCGCGCGCCGACGCGGAACTCGTGCGCCTGCAGGTCCTCGTAGCGGATCTTGCGCGACGGGTTCGGAGCGCCCGTGCTGAAGCTCCTCGAATAGACGTTGCCGATGTTCAGGTAGCGGTAGCCCGCATCGATCGACCAGTTGTCGTCGATCGCGTAGGAACCACCCGCCATCAGCGCCCAGGCGAAGTTCCAGGTGCTGTCGCCGGGATAGGTGCCGCTGGCGCCGTTCGGATTCGAGAACTTGATATTGTCCACGTTGACATAGGCCGCACCGATACCGGCGCCGACATAGGGCGTGAAGCCGCTCCAGGTGCCAATGTCGACATAGCCGTTCAGCATGAACGTCAGCACGTCAATATCGGCCGTCTCGGTGGAGAAACCGGCCGCACCGCCGGCACCGCAAGCCGTACAGGGGGCGTAGCCCTTGAACTTGGCGGGGAATTCATAGTCGACGGTAAGATCAGCGCGCAGGAAATCGGAAAACTTGTAGCCGACACCACCACCGATCATCCCGGTGTTGTTGAGTTTTTCGTTGGTGAAGTCGAGAGCGCCATAACCGACGGTCGGGGCTTGATACACCTTGTAGCCGATGTCGCCACGAAGATACCATCCACCAGCGACGACAGGCACCTGCGGCACATGTTCAATCACCGGAACGGGCATATCCGCCGCGTGTACAGCTGACGAGACGATCATCGCGACGCCAGCCAGGCAAAGTTTTGTAAAGTGGCTGCTCATGTCTCGGTCCTCGTTGGATAGCGTCCGAAAAGTCTGTTCTTGCCGGCCGCGCACGTGAAACACGAGGGTAGAATTGCCGAAAATACTTAAGAGCCACTTAACCCTAAAAATTAACCGCGATTTTTTACCTTAACAAAAAGTAAAAGAAATACCGATGCCTTGCTTCCTGCGACGGTTCTCCACGGATTTGGGTTACCAAGTGATGAACGCAGGGCGATACGGACCGTTCGGCACGGCCATCAGGCAGGCATCGGCACGCCAAAGCTCAACCGGGGTCAGGCAGATCGCGCCCTCAGGCAGCCGCATGGGTCACGGCGTCGACGATCCGGTCGACCACGCCGGCGAGCACGTCCTCATTGTCGGCCTCGCCCATCACGCGGATCAGCGGCTCGGTGCCAGACGGGCGGATCACCAGACGGCCGGAATTGCCAAGGGTCTTGCGCCCCTCCTCGATGGCCGCCAGGACATCCGGGTTTTCCAGCGGCTTCGAGCCCTGATAGCGGACATTCCTGAGGATCTGCGGCACAGGGTCGAAGCGCCGACAGACCTCCGACACCGGCCGGCCCAGCTTGGAGACGCAGGCAAGCACCTGCAGCGCTGCGACCAGCCCGTCGCCGGTGGTCGCGAAATCCGACAAGACGATGTGGCCCGACTGCTCGCCGCCGACGTTGTAGCCGTGCTGGCGCATGTGCTCGACCACATAGCGGTCGCCGACCTGGGTGCGTGCGAGGCTGAGACCAAGCCCGCCGAGATAGCGTTCCAGACCGAGGTTCGACATCACCGTCGCCACGATCCCGGACGCGGACAGCCGGCCGTCCTCGAGCCAGGACTGCGCAACCACGGCCATCAGCTGGTCGCCATCGACCACCTGCCCGTTTTCATCGACGATGATCACCCGGTCCGCGTCGCCATCAAGCGCAATGCCGATGTCCGCGCGCACCTCGTGAACCTTGCGGCACAGGGCTTCGGTGTCCGTCGATCCGCATTTCAGATTGATGTTGTAGCCGTCCGGCTCGTCGCCGATGGCGATCACCTCCGCGCCCAGTTCCCACAGCGCTTCCGGAGCGACCTTATAGGCCGCGCCATTCGCGCAATCGACGACGATGCGCAATCCGGACAGGCTCATCTCGCGCGGCAGCGTGCGCTTGGCGAACTCCACGTAGCGATCGCGCATTCCGTCGATCCGGCGCGCCCGGCCGAGCTTCGAGGGCGCAACCAGCATCGATGCCGAATCGCGCTCGATCAGAACCTCGATCTCCTTTTCCACCGCGTCCGACAGCTTGTAGCCATCGGGGCCGAAGAACTTGATGCCATTGTCCTGGTAGGGGTTGTGCGACGCCGAGATCATCACCCCGAGATCGGCGCGGACCGAGCGGGTCAGCATGGCGACCGCCGGTGTCGGCATCGGGCCGAGCAAGAGCACGTCCAGGCCGACGGAGGTGAAGCCGGCAACAAGCGCGTTTTCGATCATATAGCCGGACAGGCGGGTATCCTTGCCGATCACGACACGGTGGCGGTGAGAGCCATTGCGGAACGAGACGCCGGCGGCCATGCCGACCTTGAGCGCGATATCCGGCGTCATCGGCGCCCGGTTGGCCGTGCCGCGAATTCCATCCGTTCCGAAATATTTGCGTGTCATGTGAACCCTGTCACGTCCTGCAATAAGCCATGAGCGGCGCGACGAGATCCGCCGCGCTGCGTTTCACTATCATCATCATCACGCAAACACGTTCAAAATTTGTGTTCATTCGTAACAAAACGGCCCGGCGACAAGGCCGCCGGGCCGGATGTGTCTGTCGATCCTGGTATGGCGCTCAGCCCTGGGGCTGAGGCTCCATGCCACCGCTCGGCTGGTCGCCCTCGTCGCGGCGCTTCGCACCGGTCTTCGGCACCGCCGAAACGCGGGTCGGCGGGGCGTCGTCGTCGGTGTCGCGCACCGGCGGCTTGCCGTCGAGCAGATCCTTGATCTCGTCGCCCGAGAGCGTCTCGTATTCGAGCAGACCGTTGGCGATCGTGTGGAGCTGGTCCTCGTGTTCACCAAGCACGCGCTTCGCGGTCTCGTAGCCGGTGTTGACGAAGGCCTTGATCTCCGCATCGACGATCCGCTGGGTGTCTTCCGACACATGCTGGTTCTTGGCGACCGAATGGCCGAGGAACACCTCTTCCTGATTCTCGCCGTAAAGCAGCGGGCCGAGCTTGTCGGACATGCCGAACTGGGTCGCCATGGCCCGCGCCAGCTTGGTCGCCATCTGGATGTCGCCGGACGCGCCCGAGGTCACCTTCTCGTAGCCGAAGATCATCTCCTCGGCGACACGCCCGCCCATGGCCACTGCAAGATCCGCCTTGCACTTGGCCCGCGTCAGCGAGACCTGGTCCTTCTCCGGCAGGCGCATCACCATGCCGAGCGCACGTCCGCGCGGGATGATCGTCGCCTTGTGGATCGGATCGGAGGCCGGCATGTGCAGCGCCACCAGGGCGTGGCCCGCCTCATGATAGGCCGTCAGCTTCTTTTCTTCCTCGGTCATGACGAGCGTGCGGCGTTCCGCGCCCATCATCACCTTGTCCTTGGCGTCCTCGAATTCGGCCATCGTCACCAGACGCTTGCCGCGCCGGGCGGCGAGAAGTGCGGCCTCGTTGACGAGGTTCATCAGGTCGGCACCGGAAAAGCCCGGGGTGCCGCGCGCCAGCGTGCGCACGTTGACGTCCGGCGCCAGCGGCACCTTGCGCATGTGCACCTTGAGGATCTTCTCGCGGCCCGTGACGTCCGGGTTCGGCACGACGATCTGGCGGTCGAAGCGGCCCGGGCGCAGCAGCGCCGGGTCGAGCACGTCGGGACGGTTGGTCGCCGCGATGATGATCACGCCCTCGTTCGGCTCGAAGCCGTCCATCTCGACGAGCAACTGGTTGAGCGTCTGCTCGCGCTCGTCATTGCCGCCGCCGAGGCCGGCACCGCGATGGCGGCCGACCGCGTCGATCTCGTCGATGAAGATGATGCAGGGCGCGTTCTTCTTCGCCTGCTCGAACATGTCGCGCACGCGGCTGGCGCCGACGCCGACGAACATCTCGACGAAGTCGGAACCGGAAATCGTGAAGAAGGGCACATTCGCCTCGCCCGCGACGGCACGCGCGGTGAGCGTCTTACCCGTGCCCGGAGGGCCGACAAGCAGCACGCCGCGCGGGATCCGGCCGCCGAGCCGCTGGAACTTCTGCGGGTCGCGCAGGAACTCGACGATTTCCTGGAGGTCTTCCTTGGCCTCGTCGATGCCGGCGACGTCCTCGAAGGTGACGCGCCCGTGCGCTTCGGTCAGGAGCTTGGCCTTGGACTTGCCGAAGCCCATCGCCTTGCCGCCGGAGCCCTGCATCTGGCGCATCACGAAGATCCAGATGCCGAGGATGATCAGCATCGGGAACCAGGAGATCAGCGCGCCCAGAAGCGAGAAGTTTTCCGAAGGAGGCTGCGCGGTGATCCGAACGCCCTTGGAGCGCAGCATCTCCACATATTGCCCTGCCGATTCCGGCGCATAGGACTGGAACGTGTCGCCGCTCGTATACTGACCGGTGACCTGTTGCCCCTGGATGGTGACTTCCCGCACGTCCCCCTGCTCGGCCTGATTCAGGAACTGGGAGAAGGGAATGTTGTTCGTCTCGGTCCGCTGGCCAGGGTTCTGGAACAGCTGGAACAAGGCGATCAACAGCAGGCCGATAATGACCCACAGGGCGAAATTGCGAAAGTTGGCGTTCATTGCGTTTCCTTCACCGCGGGCGCGCGGCGGTCTGCGCCGGGGACGATAAGCATAGACTGCAAGATAGGTCTCACAGGCAGGACTGCCAAGGTGACACGCGAGATTTGCATCAAACCCCTCTCATTTTCCTTAAGTCGTTCGCGAATGCAGCGAATTTAAGGAATTCCCGGTGGATTTCGCCGCCTGAAACAGCGGAAGCAACGAAATCTCGACCCCGGTCGGTGGTGCAGCACCGTGGAAGCCGGGACAATATGGCGCATCGTCGCCCCGCAGCACGCAGGGCGCCATGTCGAAGGCCTGAGCGGGCCAGCCAGTCGGCGGAACGAGGCCCGCCGCCCCGCCGTCCCGGCGTCTTGCATCCGCAAGGGCGAGAACCTCCAGCCGGTCGAGCGTCGTCATCGACACGGCAAACCGCCCGTCCCAGACCCAGGACCCGGGCGCCTGTGCCCGCAAGGGCTCGGGCGAGACGCGGCCGTGCTCCCGCCAGACGACCAGCGCCGAGGCCGTGCGCCGCACGACCGCCCCGCACAGCGTCGCCTGCGCCCCTTCCGCCTGTGCCAGCTCGCCGATCAGCCGTTCCAGCTTCTCGACCCTAGGCGGATAGGCCTGTGCGCCGACCCTTGTCAGAAGATGCGAGACAAGCCGCAACAGCACCTCCTCCGGCAGATCCTGCAAGGCCAACAGCGGCACGCGAACGGGGCCGGCCGGATGCACCTCGGCGTGACGGGCCAGCACATCGTGCAACCAGCAATCCAGCGCGGAGGCGGCGCGCGAAAGCCGCGAGGCGGTCCGCGCGAGCCGCTGGGGTGTCAGCCCTTCCGCGGCAAGATCCGGAATCAACCGCCGCATGCGCACCCGCGCATAGGCGGGATCGGCGTTGGAAGGGTCCTCGCTCCAGGCGATGCCGCGCTCGGCAAGCGATGCGACCAGGCGCTCCTTGGCCACCCCGAGCAGCGGACGCAGGACCGCGATACCCTCGCGCGTGACGACAGGCGCCATGGCGGCAAGTCCGTAGACCCCGCTTCCCCGCGCCAGTCTGAGCAGGAAGGTCTCGGCCTGATCGTCGAGGTGATGGGCAAGGATCAGCGCATCGCCGCCCACCTCGGCAAGCGCGCTAGTCATCAACGCGAACCGAGCCTCGCGCGCCTGCGCCTGGCGGTTGGCCAGGGGCTTCTCCCCGGTCCATGTCAGGATGCGGCAATCAAGCCCCTGCGCGCGGGCAAGCTCCGCGACCCTTTCAGTCTCTGCGGCCGCCTCCGGGCGCAGGCCATGGTCGACGGTCAGGACCGAAAGTTCCGGCGCACCGGGGGTGCGGCGGCGCCATTCGGCAAGAAGAACCATGAGCGCGAGCGAATCCGCGCCACCGGAAACGGCAACCGCGAGCTTGCGATACCCGCCAAGCCCGGAAAACAGCCGGTCGGCTTCCTCCGGCGCGATGGCGCGGGACGAAACGCTGTCAGACGCAGCCACTGCTCTGCTTCTGGGCTTGGGCCTCGGCACGGATCGCCGTCGGCGCGCCCGGATATTTCGTCAGGAGCTCGGAAAAGGTCGCGCAGGCGGCATCGGTCTGGCCGATGCCCCGCAGCGAAAGACCGAGCTTAAGCAGGCTGTCGGTCACCTTGGCGCTGTCGGGATAGTCCGTATAGCTCTTCAGGAAGGCGTCGGCCGCTTCCCGGTACTGCTTGCGGGCATAGAGGCTCTCGCCGAGCCAGAACTGGGCGTTTGCCGCCTGCGGATCGTTCGGATAGGCGTCGAGAAACGCGCGAAAGCCGCTTTCCGCAGCCTCGTAGTTGCCCGAGAGGATCAGAGAATAGGCCTCGTCATATTGCGCGCGCGGAGACCCCGAGGACAGGGCGGCCACCTCGTTGCCCCCGCCGGAGACGCCGGGCGGCAGGTCGCCGCCCCCGCTGTCGCCTGAGGGCACGGAGCCGATGCCGCGCGCCAGCGCGGAGAGGTCGAGCGGCCCGCCGCTGCCGCCCTGCTGATATCCGCCCTCAGCCGCATATTCCGCGTCCCCCGATCCGCCCTCGGCGGGAATCTGGCCGAGCGTGCCGGGAGCCGCGCCATAGCTCTGGCTGCCGTCGATGGTGCCGGCAAGCCCTTGCGTGTCGCCCGAGGACGGCGGGCGGGCATCGGAGCGCTTGCCGCCGCCCTGCTCGAGCTGCTGGAAGCGGTACTCATTGTCTTCCTGCATCCGCCGGATCTGGTCCTGAAGCTGGCGGATCTGGAAATTGAGCTCCTCGACCTGACCGGTGAGCGTGCGCATCTGCTCCTCGACCTGGTTGAGCCGCACGGCCGCCTGGCCGTCATCGCGCGAGCCGAAGAGCTGCGCCTTGGCCGGCAGCGAGACCACCACCAGCGCCAGCACGGCGGCAAGCGCGGTCTTCAGGAGCCGCGTGGCGAACGCGCCGCCGGCCGCGGGCCGACTTCGCCCCCCGCGCGCGGGGTCATGTCTGGTGGACACTGACAATTCCATGCATCTCCTCCGCCCCCACGGGGGTCGCTCTCGTCTCCAGGGTGGCCGGACGTCCCGGTCCCTGTCCCGGCCCTTGTCGCGGCACCAGCGCCGGCCGCCGTCTCCCGGCGGTCGTTGCATCCTTGCCGGACAAGAGACCAACCTCAACATCCGATGACGCGCACAGGGCGCCGCGAGTTCGGCCAAAGTTTGACGGTGTCGGCGCCCGCAGGCAACCGGCGAGGGCAAAACGCGAAAACGGCCGGAGGCGCAGTGCGCATCCGGCCGTTTCGAAAGTCTTCGCGTTCAAGCGCCGATCAGCTGCCGGCGTTGTCCAGCACGGTCACGGCGCGACGGTTCTGCGTCCAGCAGGATTCGTCGTTGCACACGGCAACCGGGCGTTCCTTGCCATAGGAAATGGTCTTGACGCGACTTGCCGAGATCCCGCGCGAGACGAGATAGTCGCGCACGGCGTTGGCACGGCGCGCACCGAGCGCGATGTTGTACTGGCGCGTGCCGCGTTCGTCGGCATGGCCCTCGATGGTCACCGTGTAGCGGCCATAGCTCTGCAGCCAGCGAACCTGCTTGTCCAGCGTCGCCGTCGCCTGGGACGACAGCGTGGTCTGGTCGTTTCCGAAGAAAACGCGATCGCCGACGTTGACGACAAAGTCCTGACCGGTGCCCGGCTGGACATTGCCCGTCAAGCCGTCCGGCTTGGTCTGTGCGCAGGCAGCGAGCAGCAGCGTGCCCGCGATTACGGCGGCGAAGCGTACGCCCCGTCCCTGCATCCCGAATTGCATCATGAATTCCTACTCCTGAACCCCACGGCCCCGACAGGGTAAATGCTTCTACAGCGAAACTGGTTAAGCCGCCGTTCAGCAACGTGGTTAATTTTTCCTTGCCCGCTTCGTCCGACACGAAGGGCGCATGCGACGCGCCGGTGCGGTCTCGTTGCGGAACAAGCGACGAATTTCGACCAGTGACCCTATCCCGCCGCACCTATTCCAGCAAGGGCGACCAGGCCGGGTCGGAGGCAAAGGCCGGCACCGGCAGGCGCCGCTCGTTGTAGCCGGTGAGATCCACCGTCCACAGCTGCGGCCCGCCATTGGCACCCGGCGTTTCCCGGAAGAACACCAGGACGCGCCCGTTCGGCGACCAGGCCGGGCCCTCGTTGTGATAGCCCTCGGTCAGCACGCGCTCGCCCGACCCATCGGGACGCATCACACCGATCATGAAGCGGCCCTGGTGCATCTTGGTGAAGGCGATGAGGTCGCCGCGCGGCGACCAGACCGGGGTCGAATAGCGTCCGGGCCCGAAGCTGATGCGCTGCGGGTTGCCGCCGCTTGCATCCATCACGTAGAGCTGCTGCGTGCCGCCGCGGTCGGATTCAAACACGATCCGGTTGCCGTCCGGCGAATAGGACGGGCTGGTGTCGATCGCCGGCGTGTTGGTCAGCCGGGTGGTGCGGCGCGAGCGCAGGTCCATCACGAAGATATTGGCGTTGCCGCCCTGCTGCAGGCTCATCGCCACCTTCTGCCCGTCGGGCGAAAACCGCGGCGCGAAGGTCATGCCGGGGAAATTGCCGACGACCTCACGCTGGCCGGTCTCGATGTTCAGCAGGTAGACCTTGGGATCGGACCCGTCATAGGCCATGTAGGTGACTTCCTGGCGCGACGGCGAGAACCGCGGCGTCAGCACGAGATCGTTGCCGTTGGTCAGATAGCGCACATTGGCGCCGTCCTGGTCCATGATCGCCAGCCGCTTGACGCGCTTGTCCTTCGGCCCAGTCTCGTCGACGAAGACGATGCGCGTGTCGAAATAGCCCTTCTCGCCGGTCAGCCGCTCGTAGATCGCATCCGCGATGATATGCGCCATCCGCCGCCAGTTGTCGGCGGTGGTGTAGAACTGCTGGCCCAGCATCTGCTGGCCGGCGAAGACGTCCCACAGGCGGAATTCCGCGCGGATGCGCCCGTCCGACTGGCGCTCGATCGCGCCGACCACCAACGCCTGCGCGCCGATCGGGCGCCAGGAGGCGAACTGCGGCGGCGCGGCCGTGCTCACGGTCTTTTCGATGAAGCTTGCCGGATCGAGGGTGCGGAACAACCCGGAGCGGCTGAGGTCGGCGGTGATCACCTCCGAGATCTGCGCCGCCATGTCGGCATCGCCCCCCTGACCGGTGAAGGTCGGGATCGCGATCGGCAACGGCTCGATATTGCCCTGGGTGACGTCGATCTCCACCACCGCGCGCGCCGGCGTCGGCGCCAGGGTGGCGAGACCCGCGACCGTCACCGCAACAAGCATCGCGACAGCGGACAACATGCGGACTGTGACACGTCCGACAGCCCGCCCCTGCTTCACGCTTGGCTTCATCGCTCGAGGCTCCATCATGCGAGGCTCCCATGCGGCGCGATCGCACGCGCCGTCTCTTGCAGTACCATGTTTGCGGGCGCGGCCGGAACCGCGTCCGTGCGGGAGAAGTCCCGGCTGGCGCTTCGTTGCATCATCCGCCCAACAGGTCCCGTGGGTCGAAATTGATGATGACTTCGCGCCAGGAGTCGTATTTCTCGGCCGGCAGCGAATAGGGCGCGCAGCGCAGCACCGCGCGCCTTGCGCTTTCCGCCGCGATCGTGAACGACGGATTGCCGCTCGAATTCATCACTTCCGGCCGCTGGTCCACCTCGCCGGACGGCGTCAGGAACACCTTCAGCCGCACGTTGAGGTCGGAGGCTCCCGCCGTGCCGGCCGGCGGGCTCCAGCACCGGGAGATCTGCCCGCGCAGGGCATCCAGCTCCGACTGGCTCATCGTCACGTTGCTCAGCCCCTCGCGGCTGCCGAGCGAGGCGGGCGCGTCGGAGGCCGACGGCGATCCGCCGCCGGCCGGCTCCACCTTGTTGAGAAGCGCGGCGATCTGGTTCGGATTGAAGTCCTGCGGCGGATCGACCCGCGGTGGCGGGGTCGGCTTGCTGCGCGGACGCGCGGAGGCCGGGAGCGGCGGCGGCGTTTCGGCCACCTTCGGCTCGGGTTCCGGCGCGGGCGCAGGCGCAGGCTCCGCCTCGGCCGCCTGGGGAGCCGGTTCCGGCTCGGGTGCGGGTTCCGGCGGCGCCGGCGGTGTCGGTTCCGGGGCTGGGGCCGGCGCGGGCGCAGGCGCAGGCGCCGGCGTCGGTTCAGGCGCGGCTTCCCGGGGTTTCTCGGCCACGGTCTCGGCAGGCGGCGTCTCGGGGTCGGGCTCGGGTGCCGGCTTTTCCGCCGGCTTGGTCGCCTCGATCTCGCGAACTTCCGCGTCCTTTTCGCCGATGCGCAGGCGGGTGATCTCCGAAATCGGCACAAGGTCGACCGGCAGCGTGTCCACCGGCCCGACGTCGAACGGGCGCGCTTCGGGAAATGACACCACTCCCCAAACCAGCACGGCCAAATGGCCGCCGATCGATGCGATCAGGCCGACACGCATTACCCGAAAAGGCTCCTCATCTACTGCTGCTCTTCCAGCGTCACGAGGCCAAGCCGCTTGTAGCCGGCCGCGTTGATCCGCCCCATGACCCGCATGATCGTGCCGTAGTCGGCGTTCTCGTCGCCGCGCACGTAGATCCGTTCGTCGTAGCCGTTCTGGGCAATCGCCTCGAGCGTCGGGATCACCTCGTCGGCGGCGATTTCCGTTTCCTGCATGAAGATCCGCCCGTCGGCGGCAACCGAGATCGTGATCGGCTCGGTCGCGCCCTCAAGCGGTTTCGCCTGGGTTTCCGGCAAGTCGAGTGGCACGCCGACGGTCAGGAGCGGCGCCGCCACCATGAAGATGATCAGAAGCACCAGCATCACGTCGACGAAGGGCGTGACGTTGATCTCGCTCATCGGCTGATGGCGACGGCGACGGCGGCGGCGGCCGCCGCCCGCATCGTCCGATGCGCCGAGCTGCATGCCCATTGCTCAGCTCCTCTCGTCGATCTGACGCGACAGGATGGCGGAAAACTCGTCGGCGAAACCTTCCATGCGCGCCGTCAGCTTGCCGGCATCGGCGGAGAGCTTGTTGTAGGCGATCACGGCAGGAATGGCGGCCAGCAGACCGAGCGCGGTTGCCAGCAGAGCCTCGGCAATGCCGGGCGCCACGACCGCGAGATTTGTGCTCTTGGACGCCGCAATCGCCTGGAAGCTGGTCATGATGCCCCAGACCGTGCCGAACAGGCCGATGAAGGGCGCGGCCGATCCGACGGTCGCCAGAACCATCAGCCGCGCCTCGAGACGTTCCGCCTCGCGCGCGATGGTCACATCCATCACCCGGTCGATGCGCTGGCGCAGGCTGGCGACGGCCGGCCGCGCGCCTTCGTGGCTGCGCTTCCATTCGCGCATCGCGGCGATGAACAGCGCCGACATCGAGTGATTGGCCCGGCCCGACAGCGTGCGATACAGCTCCTCCAGCGACTGGCCGGACCAGAACACGGTCTCGAAACGGGTCATCTGCCGCTTGGTGCGGGCAAACAGCAGCCATTTGTCGACGATGATCGCCCAGCACCAGATCGAGGCGCCCACGAGCCCGATCATCACGAGCTTGACGACGAGATGCGCCTGAAAAAACAGCGCGAGGAACGACATGTCGCCCTGGGGTGCGGCGAGGGTCGTCTGTGCAAGTTCTACGGGATTCATTATGTAATAGGACCTCTTGCCCGATGTCATCGGCACGTCTGCCGGATCGGCCGCCTGTTGCCCGTCATCCGGAACCAGTATCCGGACCAGTCATGTTCGCTGAGTCACCCGCCTCAATGGCGAGGGATTTTGGCGAAACTGGGACTGAATCCGCCGAATTTCTCCGGCATTAAGCAGGCGTTAAGGTTACCGCGCGGTTAAGACGGAAGGATCGCCGGACGCGAATCCGTCGCACGAAACGGTCAGACTGCCGCGGCCGGTCCCTGCAGCCGGGCGGCAAGCCGCGCCGGCAGGCGGCGCGGACGCCCCTCCGCCGAGATCACCGCAACGGTGACGCTGGCGGAAAACAGCAGCGTTTCCGCGCGGCGCACCTCCTGCGTCAGGCACAACCTTGCCCCGCGCGCGCTTTCCAGCCGCGTGACGATTTCCAGGAGATCGTCGATACGCGCCGGTGCGTGGAAGTCGATCTCCATCCGCCGCACGGCAAAGGCCAACACCTCGCCATGCACGCCATCGCTCAATTCCGCGTGATGAATGCCGCACAGGCGCAGGAAATCGGATCGCCCGCGCTCGATGAACTTCAGATAGGCGGCGTGATAGACCACGCCGGTGAAATCCGTGTCCTCGTAATAGACCCGCACCGGCAGCACATGACCGTCTGCCGTCAAACGGCCGGCGAGATCGGGCCAGGACCCCGCCTCACCCGTCATTGCCGTCCTCGGTGAAAAGGCCGGGCTGCAGCGGATTGACGCCGCCCGGCACCGCAAGTCCGAGATGCTGGAACGCCGTCGGCGTCAGGATCCGTCCGCGCGGCGTGCGCTGGATGTAGCCCTGCTGGATCAGATAGGGTTCGACGATCTCCTCGATCGCGTCACGCGGCTCCGACAGGGCGGCGGCGATGGTCTCGATGCCGACCGGTCCGCCGCCGAATTTCAGCGCGATCTGGTTGAGATAGCGGCGGTCGAGCTGGTCGAGCCCGGCGCTGTCGACCTCAAGCTGGGTCAGCGCCCGGTCCGCGATGCCGGCATCCACCGTCTCCTGTCCGGCAACGACCGCGAAATCCCTCACCCGGCGCAACAGCCGGCCGGCGATGCGCGGCGTGCCGCGCGCGCGCCGCGCGATCTCCCGCGAGCCGTCCGGGCTCATGCCGATGCCGAGCAGCCGCGCGCCACGCGTGACGATCAGCTCCAGCTCCTCCGTGGTGTAGAACTGCAGCCGGACCGGAATGCCGAAGCGGTCCCGCAAGGGCGTGGTCAAAAGCCCGAGACGCGTCGTCGCCGCGACCAGGGTGAATTTGGCGAGATCGATCTTCACGGAGCGCGCCGCCGGTCCCTCGCCGATGATGAGATCGAGCTGGAAATCCTCCATCGCCGGATAGAGCACTTCCTCCACCGCCGGATTGAGCCGGTGGATCTCATCAATGAAGAGCACGTCGCGCTCTTCCAGATTGGTCAGAAGCGCCGCCAGATCGCCGGCCTTGGCGATCACCGGTCCCGATGTCGCGCGGAAATTGACGCCAAGCTCGCGCGCCATGATCTGCGCCAGCGTCGTCTTGCCCAGCCCCGGAGGTCCGACGAAGAGCACATGATCGAGCGCCTCGCCGCGCGCCTTGGCCGCGCCGATGAACACCTTGAGATTGGCGCGCGCCTGCGCCTGGCCGACGAAATCGTCGAGCACCTGCGGACGCATCGTCGTGTCGATCTCGTCGCCGCGCACCTCTGACGTCACCAGCCGGGGATCGGTCTCGCTCATGCCGACAGCTCCTTGAGACCAAGCCGGATGAGCGTCGCCGTGTCAGCGCCCTCGCCGGCCGACTTGACCGCCTTGGAGACGGCCGCGCTCGCCTGCGCGGACGGATAGCCGAGATTGACCAGCGCGGAGACGGCGTCGCCGACCGAGGACGGCGCGCCGCTGGACGCCTGCTGCGATACGGAGAGCGTGCCCGCGTCGACGCTGGCATAGGCCGGCGCCTTGCTTTTGAGCTCCGTGACGATGCGCTCCGCCACACGCTTGCCGATGCCGGGTGTACGCGTGATCGCGGCCGTGTCGCCCAGCGCGATCGCATTGGCGATCTCCGACGCGCTGAGCACGCCGAGCGCCGCAAGCGCGACCTTGGCGCCCACGCCCTGAACGGTCATCAGGAGCTGGAACCACGCCTGTTCGGCGCGCGAGGAAAAGCCGTAGAGCCGGATCATGTCCTCGCGCACGATGGTCTCGATGTGAAGCGCGGCCGCCTCGCCGGGCGACGGCAGGCCCTGCAGCACCCGCGCCGGGCAATAGACGAGATAGCCGACGCCGCCGACGTCGAGGATCAGGTGATCGTCGCCGATCTCGTCCACACGGCCCTTGAGCTTTCCGATCATCAGGTGAGCCCCTCCGCGATCCGGGCGATAGCACGCGCGCCGCGATGCTGGGCGTGGCACACGGCGATGGCCAGCGCGTCGGCCGCATCGTCGGAGTTGAAGGTGGCGCGCGGCATCAGCACCTTCACCATCATCCGGATCTGGTCCTTGTCCGCGTGACCGGTGCCGACCACGGTCTTCTTGACCAGGTTCGGCGCATATTCGGCCACCGCAAGACCGTTGAGCGCGGGAACGAGCAAGGCGATGCCCCGCGCCTGCCCCAGTTTCAGCGTCGCGCCGGCATCCTTGTTGACGAAAGTCAGTTCCACTGCCGCCTCGTCGGGGGCGCTGTCGGCGACAACCGCCTGCAAACCGTCGTGCAGCTGGCGCAAACGGTCGGCCAAGGGCTTGCGATTGTCGGAAATCACGGTGCCGCTGCCAAGAAACGTCAACCGGTTGCCGCTGGCAGCGATCAGCCCCCAGCCGGTGCGGCGCAAGCCGGGATCAATTCCCAGAATTCGAATCGACGCTGTCATGGAACAAATCGGTAACGCCAATCGCGCGCCGTGACCAGAGGGCGCGCCGGCAAGCCGCCGTTTTCCTGCACGCATCCATCGCACGGCGGGCTTGCCTTTTGCCGCGCTTGCCGCTCCACTGGGGCGCTCGCAGGTCTGCGGCAACCGTCCCGCCCCGCTCCCGGAGCCTCGCCGGCGACCCCACGCATTCGAACGGAACGACATGCCGTCAGCTCTCGCCGACCTTTTCGCGCAGCTTCCGGCCCCCGGAACGCTTGCGCTCCTGATCGCGGCAATCGCCCTTGCCGGGGCGGTGCGGGGTTTTTCCGGGTTCGGCGCCGCGATGATCTTCATGCCGGCCGCCGCAAGCGTGATCGAGCCGCCCGCCGCCGCGGCCAGCTTCCTGCTGCTCGACACGCTGGTCACCCTGCCGCTTCTCGCAGGCGCCGTCAGGCGCTGCGACTGGTCGACGGTCCTACCGGCCTGTCTTGGCGCATCGCTCGTCGTTCCGCTCGGTGCGTGGATCCTGGCACGGGCCGATACGCTCTACCTGCGCTGGAGCCTGTCGGCGATCGTGCTGATCGCGCTGGCGCTGCTCGTCTTCGGCTATCGCTACACGCGTGCGCCCGGCCGCCTCGCGTCCTTCGGGGTCGGCGCCTTCGCCGGTCTGCTTGCAGGCGTCTCCCAGGTCTCCGCCCCGCCCGTCGTCGTCTTCTGGGCCGCCGGCCCCAAACCGCCGTCGGTGATCCGCGCCAATCTGATCACCTTCTTCGCGCTGGCCGGCATCGCCGCCTTTGCCGCTTTCCTGGTCAACGGGTTCTACTCGCGCTCGGTGCTCGCGCTCTTCCTGGTGCTCGCCCCGGTCTACGGACTGGCAATCTTTCTCGGCGCGCGCAGCTTCGGAACGGCGTCGCCGCAGGCCTACCGTCCGGTGGCCTACGGGATCATCCTGTTTTCCGCGATCTCCAGCCTGCCGCTGCTCGATCCCTGGCTGCGGTAAACGCCACCGCCTCAGGCGGCACGGACGGTCTGGATCAACTCGCGCATGCGGCCGTCCAGATCGGCGATATGAGCGTTCAGCGCCGAGGAATGCTCGCGAACCTGGCCCGCAACCGTGCGTCCGCGTTCGGCAGCTCCGCCGATGTCATGGGTGCTGGCAGTGACCCGGCCCGTCCCGTCGGAGGCTTGCGAGATGTTGCGGGAAATTTCGCCGGTGGCGGCGCCTTGTTCCTCCACGGCGGCTGCAATCGCCGTCGAGATGTCGTTCATGTTCTGAATGGTCGACGATACGCCGCCGATGGCTTCCGCGGACTCGTTGGTTGCGGACTGGATCTCGCCGATCTGCGCGGCGATCTCGGCCGTCGCCTTGGCCGTCTGTTCCGCCAGCCCCTTCACCTCTGCGGCAACCACGGCGAAGCCCTTGCCCGCCTCACCGGCCCGCGCCGCCTCGATGGTCGCATTGAGCGCCAGGAGGTTGGTCTGTTCCGCGATGTCGGAGATCAGCTTGACGATGTCGCCGATTTTCTGCGAGGCGGCCGTCAGCGAGCCGATCTTCTCGTTCGATTTCGCCGCATTGCTCACCGCAAGGTCGGAAATGCGGGTCGCCTCGCTCACCTGGCGGGCGATTTCCTGGATGCTGGCGCTGAGCTCTTCGGCGGCAGACGCGACGGCCTGGACATTCTGCGAGGCTTCCGCGGCAGCGCCTTGCGCAAAGCGGGAGCGTTCCGTTGTCTGTTCGGCGACCTCTCCAAGATCATTGGACGTCGCATCGAGCGCGGACGCTGTGGCAACACAGGTCTCCACAACCGTTGCCACGGCCGCCTCGAATTCCCCGGCGATGCGATCGAGCGTGTCCCTGCGGTCGCGGCGTCCCGCATCGATATAGACCGAGATCGCCAGATCCATGTCGAGCATGGCGGCGGACAGCACCGCCTTCTGAAGCCGGGCCATCCGCTCCGGATCGCCGCGCCGCAGGAGCGAACCGGCACAGGCCTTTTGAATGGTCTGCAGGAGACCGGACACCAGGAAATTGTAGCCGCCGATATACCATTTCGGCTCCAGTCCAAGGCGGTTGTGCGCCTCGCCGACCTTGGTCACGGACTCCACGTAATGCGCGTCGAACAACCCATCCGTGATGGTGTCCCAGTGGCGCAGCTGCATCTCCTTGGCATGTTCCATGTGCTTGGCGTTCTTGAAGAAGGCCTGGGTCTCGGGAAAATTCCCCACATGGGCATAAAAGGCGTCCAGGATTTCCGGCAACGCCTGAAGAAGCGTGGGCTTGACCTCGCGAAGCAAGCTCATAGTGGATTGATCGATTTGATAAAATGCACGGCGTGCTGCAATAGCGTCGGTATCAGTCATAACGGCTCCTCCGAATTCCGGAGACTTGACCTACCCCTTGCCCCGGAGCGCCGATAATTCCTGAAACGCGTTTATATAAATTTAATTCAATAGAATAGGATCTTTTCTATATTGGAGAAGATGAATATCCGCTTCAAAAAATCCAAAATGGACAAATCTTCGCGCACAAAAAACGAAGAACCCGGCGAAATCCAAAAGAGAAAATGCAAAACATACACATTATATATAATAATATATTTGAAAAATAACGTTTATAACCCCAACCATAAGAATGGCGCATTCCCTGATCTTTCGGCGATTCCTAGTTTCGAAAATCGGAAACAACGACTCTGCGAGACCGCCGACCGCCGGGCGGCGGTCTATTTCAAAACGTCTTTGGCCGTCCCCGCGAAAACAAAAACCGCCGGCTGTTGCCGGCGGTTTCCGCTGCGGAGGTCCGCACATGTCCGGGAAGGTCGGGACGATCAGGCCGCGGTAAGGCTTGCCAGCGTCTCGTCGTCGATGTCGTAATTGGCAAAGACGTTCTGCACGTCGTCGTCGTCCTCGAACATGGCGATCAGCTTGAACATGGTCTGTGCCTTGTCCGCGTCGAGTGGGGTCAGATTCTGCGGCTTCCAGATCGCCTTGACGGTTTCCGCCTCGCCGAGCGCCGCCTCAAGCGCCTTGGACACGTCGCCGAGATCCTCGAAGGCGCAGATGATGGTATGGCTTTCCGCGTCCGACTGCACGTCTTCGGCGCCGGCCTCGATGGCCGCTTCCAGCATGTCGTCAGCGCTGCCGGTGGCGGCCGGGTAAACGATCTCGCCGACGCGGTCGAACATGAAGGCGACCGAACCGGTCTCGCCCATCGATCCGCCGCACTTGCTGAAATAGGAGCGCACGTTCGATGCCGAGCGGTTGCGGTTGTCGGTCAGAAGCTCGACGATCACCGCGACGCCGCCCGGTCCGTAGCCCTCGTAGCGGATCTCTTCGTAATTGTCGCCCTCTCCGGCTTGCGACTTGTTGATCGCCCGCTGGATGTTGTCCTTGGGCATGGACTGGGCCTTGGCGTTTTGAACCGCCAGGCGCAGACGCGGATTGGCATTGATATCCGGTCCGCCCATCTTGGCCGCGACCGTGATCTCCTTCGACAGCTTGGAGAAGATCTTGGAACGGACCGCGTCCTGACGGCCCTTGCGGTGCATGATGTTCTTGAATTGGGAATGTCCGGCCATGTCGTGTCCTGGTTCGTCGCTGCATCGCCCGAAACCCGCAAGGGCGGCCATGGGGATCCCGTTGGTGCGGGCCGCCCCCGGTGGCGCTTGCGGCGCGTCGTGCGAGCCACGGCCGAAACCGATCGTGACGCGAGGTCGCCTGACGCCGTTGCAAAGCCCGGGCTACAAGATAGATCGCGGCGTTATAGGCCCCGAAACGTCAAAAATCCAGACGCCGCGCCGCGCCCACGTCAAGAAGACGGCAACCAGAACTCCGGCACCGCGGGGCTGAGCCGCCCGCCAAGCCGCAAGGGCGCCACCGCCTTGGCCAGTCCGGTGCGGTCGTCGGTTTCCACCGCGACGCCGCAGACGGTCGCCTCGCCATGCGCCGGGGTGAAGCGGCCCGACGGGATCTTGCGCAGAAAGCGGGAAATCGGCTCGTCCTTTTCCATGCCGAGCACGGAATCATAGTCGCCGCACATCCCGGCATCGCTCATATAGGCCGTGCCGCCAGGAAGGATCTGGTGATCCGCCGTCGGCGCATGGGTATGGGTGCCGACCACCAGCGAGGCGCGCCCGTCGGCGAAATGCGCCAGCGCCTGTTTCTCGCTGGTCGCCTCGGCATGCATGTCGATCACGATGGCATCGACCACCTGGCCGAGCGGCGTGCTGTCCAGCAGCGTGTCGATGGCCATGAACGGATCGTCGAGACTGTCCATGAACACCCGCCCCATGGCATTTGCCACCAGGACGCGCGCGCCGTTGCGGGCGGTGAAGATATTGGCGCCGCGCCCCGGGGCCCCCGGCGGAAAATTGATCGGCCGCAACAGGCGGTCCTGCCGGCCGATATAGACCAGCGTGTCGCGCTGGTCCCAGACGTGATTGCCGGTGGTGACCACATCGGCGCCCGCATCGAGCACGTCCTGCAGGATCTCCTCGGTGATGCCGAAGCCGGCGGCCGCGTTCTCGCCGTTGACGATGACGAAATCGAGCGCATAGGTCTCGACCAGACCGGGAAGCGCTTCGATGGCCGCATGCCGGCCGCTGCGTCCGACAAGATCTCCCAAAAACAACAGGCGCATGCCTACTCCCGATCCTTGAATTCCATGAGGCCGGCCTCCGTCAGGATCCGGTCGAGCCGCTGGTCGTGGGCCTCTTCCGGCACCGCATCCGCGCGTTGGGCGGTAAACGCCAGTCCGACGGTGGCGGGGCGACGTCCCAGCGCGCGGGTGATGCGGGCAATGGCGCGGTCGTAATAGCCGCGTCCGTATCCGATGCGCGCGCCGCGCAGGTCGAAGGCGGCAAGCGGCACCAGCAGGCACTCGGGAACGAGTTCCTCCGCATCCGCCGGCGGTTCGACGGTGCCGAAGCCGGCCCGCACCAGAACGGTCTCGCGCGTCAGGCGGCGGAACACAAGCTCGTTGTCCACGATCGCCGGAAGGCACAGGGCGTGCCCTCTGGCGCGCAAGGCATCCATCAGCGGACGGGGATCGATCTCGTCGCGGATCGGCCAGAAACCGGAGACAATGGCACCCTGGGGAAAGCCGAGCGCATCGACATGCGCAACCAGCGCGAGACTGCCTTCGATGCGTGCGTGCGGATCAAGCGCGGCGCGCCGGGCAAGGGCTGCCGCGCGAACCGCGGCCTTGCGCGCCGACATGTCCTCGCACGCCCCATCGCTGCGGCTGGTGTTTGCCGCGAGGGATGTACCCGTCTGTCCTGTGCCGGATGCTGCCGTCAACTTCACGCTCGCTCGACATTCTCGTGCAGACCGATGCCTGCGGACATTTGAAGACGGGTTCGGGCGGATGCGCCGGAACGGCTGGAACATGCGTATGACGTGGCCGCATCAGCCGTTGGAGTTTGCAATCCCGGGAAACCTACTGTGTAGGTGGGCGCCGTGTGCCCAAGCCCACGGGCGAGGACAGGAACAGCTCCCAAGGGATGCGTAAGGCCCCGGGGATATGTCTCCTGACGAACCGCGCAGCCACGCCAACCCCGGATATAGGGCCGGTGGGCGGACAAACACAACACACGTTTTGTATCCGGTGACAAAAAGACACCCTCAGGCATCCGACGGGCGCACCGGACGGCTCAGCCCCTCGGCGAGCGCCTCGATCCGCTCGGCGGCCTGGGTGACGCGCTCGGCCACGGCCGCCTCGCTGCGCTCCGCCCGTTCCAGCGCGGCGCGACGCGCCTCGCGCAGGCTTTCCACCTCGTCCTCGAGCGCCTTCAGCCGCCGCTCGCGCTCGGCGAGCTCGTCGGTGACCATGATGCCGGCCATCACCGTCAGCCGCAGGTCGCCGATCTCGCCGAAACTGCCGCGCAACGTATCGATGCAGCCGTCGAACCGGCGCGCCAGCCCGGTCAGCCGCTCCTCTTCGCCGTCG
>PARB01000050.1 GCA_002709505.1 Paracoccaceae bacterium
AACCGGGGGCGAACCGTTGTGCGGGGCCGGGACCTCCGGCTCACCCTGGGGTTGGGGACAGGGATGACGGCGATCGACGTTCTCTCAATTGTGTTGACACTTTTGGAAGGCTGTCAAGCGACTTGGCAGAGCCGGGTGTCCCGTCCTCTCTCCGTGTGCGCCTACGGGCTCCGGCGCGGGAGGCGGGGCGACGAGTTGCTTGCCGTCGGTTGAGGCTTCTGAACACCTGTCAAATTATTGATATAAATCACTTTTAATGTTGATCGCCATGCTGCCTGTGATGGCGGCTGTCAGGTTTCTTCAGGTGGGAGCCTTCGAGCGCCTTGTCTGCAGGTGTCGGTGCCGCAGGGGGCGTTCTCCGTTCGATCCGTTTAAGTGTTGACAGTTTTGCGTCAGCAACGCAGGCTGGCCACGCGAATGTTGATGAAGCTTGGGGCCGCGCCCGTGCGGGTGCGGAGCCCCGGCAATCCTTGGGAGGAAAAGACCATGCCAATCGTGACCGTTGCGATCCCCGAAGGGGTCTATACGCGCGCGCAGAAGGACACGCTGATCGGCGAACTGACCGATGCGATCGTGCGGGTCGGCGGCGAGAAGCAGCGCGCGATCACGCGGGTGATGATCCAGGACTATCCGGAAGGAAACTGGGGATCGGGCGGCAAGACCTTCGTCCGCACGCCCCCCGCCGGCGGCGACTGACGGCACCGCCTCACGCAAGGCGGATTTGGTTTTCAGGGGTCTGACGAGGGGCGGCGACGCGTGCGTGAGCGACGGTCAGCGCGTGTCCGTCGCGCTGATCCCGTTTTTCCGAGACCCGCTGTCACGCCGGCAAGACCCACAGCGCGCCGGCGCCGGCGCCGCGCCCGCTTGATCCCCTTCTCTTTTCAAGCGGGCGCGGACATCGGGGGGGGCGCCCCGCATCCGTCACGTCGGTCAGGAGTTTGCGGTTTCCGCCGCAAGTGCCTCCGGCAGATCGGCGATGCTTTCCAGGCAAAGATCGGCATGCGGGGCAAGCTCCTCGCGCGTGCCCGTGCCGGTGAGCACGGCAACGCGCAGGCCTGCTCGTGCCGCGCGCGCCATCTCCAGGTCGTGCAGGTTGTCGCCGACCATGGCGATCTGTGCGGCCGGGACCCCGGTCTGGTCGCTGAAGGCGGTGAGCATGCCGGGGCCGGGCTTGTAGCCGAAGCCGGAATCATAGCCGGCAATGAAGGCAAACCGCTCGCTCAGCCCGACGGTTGCGACGAAGCGGGCGATGGCGCCCTTGCTGTCGGAACTGGCGATCCCGAGCAGGAATCCCCGCCGGGCAAGTCCGCCCACGGTTTCCGCAAGCCGCGGCACGGCAACGGCCCGCGCGGCATTCTCGGTGAAGCGCCGGTCCAGTTCCGCAATCAGCTCGCCGAGCGGGAGAGACACCCCCGCCGCCCGCCACGCCTCGGCGATCTCGGCGGTGTTGCCGGCGGCATAGAGGCTGCCCGAACGGGTCTTTTCCGTCAGCGGATCGAAGCCCGCCACCGTCATCAGCCTTTCGGCAAATTCGGGATCGCCGCCGGCGGCCCAGCTCGCCGTGCTGCGGTTGACCGGGGCCCAGCTCTTGTCGAAGTCGAGCAAGGTGCCGTCCTTGTCGAACAGGACGGCACGGATGTGCGGAAATGCCATGAATGCGGACCTAGCGGATGAGCGTGACCGATTTCGCGCCGGCAAGCCACAGCACCAGCCGTACGATCAGGAGACAGGCGATCACGATTGCCATGATGCACATGGAGAAGGCCGCCGCCTGGTTGACGGCGCCGCGATCGGCGAGCTGAAGCACGGAGACGGCGGCGACCTGCGTTTCCGGCGTGATCAGGAAGATCACCGCCGACAGCGACACCATGGCGCGCATGAAGAAGAACACGCCCACGCCCAGCAGAGTCGGCCACAACAGCGGCAGGGTTACCTTGAAGAAGGTCCTCACCACGCCGCCGCCGAGCATCGTCGAGGCTTCGTCGAAGGAGCTGCTGATCTGCTTGAGGCTGGTGGAGGCGATCAGGAACGCCTGGGCGTGGTTGTAGTAGACATAGAGGAAGATGATCAGCGCCAGCGTGCCGTACATCATGTTGAGCGGGTTGGCCGGGTTGTTGAAGGCGAGCACATAGCCAAGCCCGAGCACCATGCCGGGGATCGAGCTCGGCAGGATCGCCAGGAAGGACAGCGGCCCGCTGAGCGGTGTCCGGAACTTCTGCACGACAATCGCCGAGACGGTGGCGATGGTGACGCCGAGACCGGCGGTCGCCAGCGCGACATAGACGGAATTCCACAAGGGTTCGGTGCCGTTCTGCACGTCGAAGGCGTAGTGCTTCAGCGAAAAGGCCATGTTGTAGGGCCACAGTTTCACGAAGCTTGCGGTCGCGACAATGCCGGGGATGGCCAGGAAGACGATCATGACCGCATAGCAGTAGCCGCTTAGGACGAGGTCGCGCATGCGGTTCGCGCGGGTCGTCAGCGGGACGGACTTGTCGGTCATCTGCGCCTGCTGGCGGCTCGAAATGCGCTTTTCCAGCAGTTTGGAGACGATGGCCGGCGCCAGCAGCACGACGCCGATCACCGCACCGAGCGCGAACTGCCCCTGTCCGATCACCTTGTTGTAGATCTCGGTCGCCAGGACGCTGAAGTTTCCGCCGATGACGATGGCGTTGCCGAAGTCCGTCACCGACAGGGAGAAGGTGACGAAGACCGCGGCCGCGATGCCGTAGCGGGTGGCCGGCAGCGTGACCGTGCGAAAGATCCGCCCGGGACGCGCGCCGAGCATCGTCGCGCTTTCGTAGACGCGGGCGTCCGCCACCGCGAGCGCGGCCGACAGGATCAGGAAGGCATAGGGAAACGTGTAGAGCGTGTTGGCGAGCGCAACGCCCCAGAAGCCGTAGATGTCGAGATCGAAGCCGAGAAACCGGTTGAAGGCGCCATTGCGCCCCAGAAGCAGCAGCAGGCCCTGCGCCTGCACCAGCGAGGGCGCGAACAGCGGCATCATCACCACGATGCGCAGGAGCGGCTTCAGCGGAACGTTCGAGCGCTGCAGCGCATAGGCGTAGAGATAGGCCAGGCTGACGGCGAGCGTGGAGGAGAGCAGGGACACCGTCAGCGAATTGACCAGAAGGTCCCAGAAGCGCGGGTCCGCGAAGGTCACGGCGAAATTGCCGAGGCCCGGTCCGGCTTGCGTGTCGAGGCTGCGCAGCAGGATCGCCGCGACCGGCATGACGAGAAAGACCAGCATCAGGCCGGCCATGATGGCCGAGAGCAGAAGGGCGATGCCCCGGTCGCTGGTCAGGGCCGGCAGGGAGCGGCTTTCGCCGCGTCGCGCCGCCGTTCGTGCCGCGCCGCTCATGCCAGGTCCTTCAGGTCGCCGGCGGCAATGCCGAGGCGCAGTTTCCGGCCGGGCTCCAGGCCGTCGGCCGGACCATGGGCCTCGAAGACCACCGGCTGGTCGGGGGCGGCCTCGAGACGGGCGTGCAGCACCGTCATGTTGCCAAGGAAGGTCGCCTTCTCGATGGTCGCCGCAAAGACGTTGTCGGCCTCTTGCCCGTCGTCAAGGACCTTGATCGCCTCGGGCCGGACGCCGAGCGTGCTGCTTTTCAGCGGCTCCGAGGTGCGCAGGCGCACGGTGCCGAGATGCGGGTCGGTTTGCGGGTCTTGAACCGTGAAGGTGTTGATCGAGCCGATGAATTCGGCGACGAAGCGGGTACGCGGACGGTCGTAGAGCGCACGTGCGCTGCCGGCCTGTTCGACCTTGCCGCCGTTGAGCACGACGATCTGGTCGGCCATCTCGAGCGCTTCGTTCTGGTCGTGGGTCACCATGATCGTGGTGATGCCGAGCCGCTGCTGGATCGCGCGGATTTCCTGGCGCAGTTCCTCGCGCACCTTGGCATCCAGCGCTGACAGCGGCTCGTCGAGCAGGAGCAGCGAGGGGTGGGGCGCAAGGGCTCGGGCGATGGCGATGCGCTGCTGCTGTCCGCCCGACATCTGGGCCGGAAGCTTGTCGCGCTGGTCGTCCAGATGGACGAGGTCAAGCATCTCGGCGACGCGGCGGCGCGTGTCCGGCTTCGACCATCTGCGGCACTCGAGGCCATAGGCGACGTTCTGGGCGGCGGTCAGATTGGGAAACAGCGAATAGGACTGGAAGACGACGCCGAAATTGCGGTCGCGGGCAGGGGTGCGGGAGAGGTCCGCATCGCCGAGCAGGATCTGGCCGGCGTCCGCTTCCTCCAGGCCGGCGATCACCCGCAGCAGCGTGGTCTTGCCGCAGCCGGAGGGGCCGAGGAAGCAGGTCAGGCTGCCCTCCGGCACATCGAGCGAGACGTCGGAAAGCGCGGTGGTAGAGCCGAAATTCTTGGTCAGGCCGGTGACACGAATGTCCATCTTGGTCCTCAGGCTTTCAGGCGCCGCCGGGGCGGCCCGAGCGTTGTCACATTGTCGCCGGGCGCCCTGAAGCGGGCAGGCAAGGCGGCATCCGCCGAAAGGGCGGATGCCGGATCGTCTTGGCAGGCGGTCCGGCCGGACGGGACCGGACCGCCGAGCGGGCTTGCAGGTTATGCCGGCCTCAGCGCTCGAATTTTTCCTGCCAGGTCGTGATGATGTCCTTGCGATCCTCGGCGGCGGCCTTGAAGTCCGTCGGATGCAGCACGCTGTTGGTGTCCTGCGGCAGGCCGGCATCGAGGAAGCGCTGCGGCATGGTTCCGCCCGGAATGGTCACGATGGCCTTCCACTCGAGGTAGGCATCGGCGGCCGTCTTGGTGACGGTCCAGTCGAGGAAGCGCTTGGCGGCCTCCTTGTTCTTCGACGTGGCGACCAGCGCATTGGCCTCCAGTTCGTTGCCGGAGCCTTCGGCCGGGATCACCATCGAGATCGGATAGCCTTCCTCGATGTTCTTGATGGCGCGCATGTCATAGGAGGCGCCGACCGCAAATTCGCCCGCCGATGCGGCATGGCACGGCTTGGAGCCGGACTTGATGTATTGGGCGACGTTCTTGTCGAGCTTTTCCAGGAAGGCCCAGCCCTCGTCCTCGCCCATCATCTGCAGCAGCGAACTGACCTGGATGTAGCCGGTGCCGGAGCTTGCCGGGTTCGGCATCACGATCTCGCCCTTGTACTTCGGGTCGAGGAGATCCTTCCAGGAGGTCGGCTTTTCCAGGCCGAGCTTCTCCAGCCGCTCGTCGTTGACGCAAAAGGCGGCCATATAGCCGGTGACGGCGAACCACTTGTCGTCCGCCGCGCGGAACTCCTTCGGCACGGCGTCGATGCCCTTCGGGCGATAGGCCTCGAGCGTTTCCTCGATCTGCGGCGTCACGATGGTCGAGGCGGCGAAGCCCCAGATCACGTCGTGTTGCGGATTGGCCTTCTCGGCGATGATGCGCGCGGCAAGCTCGCCCGTCGACAGGCGCAGCATGTTCACCTCGAGGTCGGGCATGTCCTGCTTGGCCAACTCGAGGAACCTGGCGGCTTCGTCCTCCTCATAGGAGGTATAAACCGTGATCTCGTCCGCTGCGGCCGGCACCGAAAGGAGCAGGGCGGCAAGGGCGGTGATGCAGAGTTTCGAATCCATCCGTGATGATCCTCGTGTTGTGGGTGGCGATGCGCTCTCTCAAGCTGCCTTAGGAAAACCATATTGTAATTCAATTTACAATATTGTGTTAGAAAAATTACATTTTACCGATATCCGGTCATCGATTGTGGCTTCGCCGCGGGTGCGGCGCTAAGAACCGGGGGCGGCCCATTGGCGACGGACGGTCGAAGCGGAGGCAGGGTGATCGAGATTCCGAAGAAGCAGAAGCGCCAGCAGCGCCTCGTCGAGCGCATCGAGGCGCAGGGATACGCGACATTGGCGGATCTGGCGAGAGAGCTCGCGGTTTCGGAGCAGACCGTGCGGCGGGACATTTCGGAACTGGACGCCGCCGGAAAAGTTCGCCGTGCCCACGGCGGGGCCGCGATCCAGGGCAATATCGACCGCTCGGTCTATGCGCAGCGCCGGCTGCAGCGCGCGGCGGAAAAGCAGCTGATTGCGCGCCAGGTCGCGGAGCTGGTGGAGGACGGTTCGTCCGTCTTTCTCGACACCGGCACCACCTGCGAGGCGATCGCCTCGGCGCTGACGGCACGTCGCCACCTAAAGGTCGTGACCTACAGCCTTCGCTCGGCCCTGCGGTTCAGCGAGAGGGACGACTTCGTGGTTGCCGTTCCGGCGGGCTTCGTGCGCCATGTCGATGGCGCGGTGGTCGGCGGACAGGACACCGGGTTTCTGGAACAGTTCCTGTTCGACTACGCCATCCTGTCGGTGAGCGGCATGGATGCCGCCGGCAACATTTGCGACGACGACCAGTTCGAGGTGCGCTTCGCCAGCATGGCGATGCAGCGCGCCAAGACGATCCTGCTGGCGCTCGATTCAAGCAAGTTCGGCAAGGGCGGGCTGGTGCGCCTGTGCCATGTCGGTGCCGTGGACTATGTGATCAGCGACGCCGCACCGGACGCCGCTATCGCGGAGATGCTGGCCGCCCATGACGTGAAGCTTGTCACCTGCGGATAAGCTGCGCCCGCGACGTGGACGCATGACGCCGACCCGGAGTGCTCCTGCCCGGCACGCGCGATGGGAGCGATGATCATGATTGGTGCCGGCATCGGCGGATAGCGGCTGTCGCGCCTCGAGCGCGACGTGACAGGTCCGTGGCCGGATCGCATTTTCCAGACGCCGGCGCCATGGCCGATGCCCGCCAGACGCCCTGGCGGCTGCCTGCGATCCGCGCGGCGCCGGGCGAGCCGACCCATGCCCACCGGCCGCGCCGGCGCACCGTCGTTTCTTCAAAAAAACCGCGGAAATACCGGACCTTATCGGCGCCCTCCTGCGGAGGGCGGGCGCGGGATATTGCGCGTCGATGTCCGCGTGGCGCCAATGGGCGCGACCATATTATGGTCATTTGCAGCGACACTCTCTCCATGGTTTCGCGATGTGATGAATTTGATCTCCGGTTGCTTGACAGGCGAATAAAACAAAATATGGTCATATATGCTGAATACGAGACAAAGTGACCATATTATGGTCATTACGAAAGGATTACGAATGACCGCATCGCAGCTTTCCGCCGGAGCGAAGTTCCGCAAGGCGCTGGCCGAAGAGAACCCCTTGCAGGTGATGGGCTCCATCAACGCCTATACCGCGATGATGGCCGAGCGCACCGGCTACAAGGCGCTCTATCTGGCCGGCGCCGGCGTCGCCAACGCCTCCTACGGCCTGCCGGACCTCGGCATCACCACCATGACCGACGTCCTGACCGATCTGCGCCGCGTCACGGATGCGACGAGCCTGCCGGTTCTGGTCGACGTCGACACCGGTTTCGGCGGTGCCTTCTCGATCGCCCGCCTGGTGCGCGGCCTGATCAAGGACGGTGCCGGCGCCATGCACATGGAAGACCAGGTCTCGCTCAAGCGCTGCGGCCATCGTCCGGGCAAGGAAATCGTCTCCAAGCAGGAAATGGTGGATCGCATCAAGGCGGCTGTTGATGCGAAGACCGATTCGGACTTCTTCATTGTCGCACGGACCGATGCGCTTGCGATCGAAGGACTCGACGGGGCGATCGACCGGGCATGCGCCTATGTGGAAGCCGGCGCCGACATGATCTTCGCGGAGGCTTGCACCGAGCTGTCGCAGTACAAGGCCTTCGTCGATGCGCTCGACACGCCCTATCCGGTGCTGGCCAACATCACCGAGTTCTCCAAGACGCCGAATTTCACGCTTGAGGAGCTGCGTGGCGTGGGCGTTTCGGCCGCTCTCTATCCGCTGTCCGCGGCACGCGCGATGAATGCGGCTGCTCTCAAGGTCTACAAGCACATCCGCAAGGAAGGTTCGGCCAAGGGCATCCTCGACATCATGCAGGACCGTGAGGAGCTCTACGACTACCTGAACTACCACAGCTACGAGAGGAAGATCGACGAACTGTTCAAGACGCAAAAGTAAACACGAGACGTCTAGGGAGAGAGAGATGTTTACCAAACGAGCAATTCTTGCAGGTTTCGCCAGCGCCTTCGCGCTGGCGGCCCTTCCGGCAGCGCAGGCCGCCGACGACTTTCCGGCAGAGCCGATCCGCCTGATCGTGCCCTATTCCCCGGGAGGGGGAACGGACGTCACGGCGCGGATCGTGGCCGAGGCGGTTTCCGAAAACATCGGTCAGCCGGTGGTCGTGGAAAACCGTCCCGGCGCGTCGGGCACGGTCGGTACCCTGCTTGCCGCGCGCGAGAAGGCGGACGGATACACGCTGTTGTTCGGCATCCAGGCGACGATGGCGCTCAATCCGTCCCTGTTCAAGGCGGCCACCTACAAGCCGAAGGAAGACTTCGACGGCGTCGCGCTGATCTCGGAATCGCCCTATGTGATCACGGTTCCGGGTGCATCCGACATCAACACCTACGAGGAGTTTGCCAAGGCGGCGACCGATCGTATGACGATGGCGAATGGCGGCAGCGCCGCGCTGCTTGCGTCCCGGCTGCTCGCCCGTGACGCGGATCTGAAGTTCTCCAACATCCCGTATTCCGGTTCGGGTGCTGCGATCTCCGACATTCTGGCCGGGCGCGTCGATGCGCTCATCAGCAGCCCGGTGTCGGTGCTTCCGCACATCGAGAGCGGTGCGCTGAAGCCGATCCTGGCGACCAGTGCGGACCGTTATCATGCGCTGCCGCAGACCCCGACCGCGGATGAACTGGGCTTTGAGGGCTTCAAGGTCGTCGGCTGGTACAGCATCGTCGCTCCCAAGGGGGTTCCCCAGGATCGTCTCGAGAAACTGAATGCGGCCTTCAACAAGGCGGTCGCCGATCCCAAGACCAGCCAGCGCCTGTCCGAGATCGGCGTGACGCCGTCCGGCCTGGCGCTCGGCCAGCAGGCCGTCACCGACTACATCGCCAAGGAATACGACCTGTGGACGGCGGAAATCGCCGACGCCGGTCTGGAAGCGAAGTAGGTCCAGGCACGAAAACAGGGCGGAGGCCGACTGCGCCTCCGCCCCTTTCGAACAGAAATGGAGCAGTCATGCCGCACGCATGGATCGAGTATTCAAAGAACATCGCCGACGACGCAGAGGTTCAGGGCTTCGGTAGGTGCGTCCATGACGCAATGATGGAAACCGGCATCTTTCCGCTGGCCGGCGTCCGGATCCGCATCAACCGGATCGACGATTGCATCGTGGCGGACGGAAAGCCGGAGAACGCCTTCGTGCATCTTGCCATCCGCATCGGCGAAGGGCGGGACATGGAGACGAAGCAGGCGGCGGCCGATCTGATCTTCGAGCGCATCTCGGCGCATCTCAAGCCGCTCGCCGACCGCACCCCGCTGGCGGTCGCCTTCGAGATGCAGGAGATCCCCGGACCGTTCAGCTACAAGATGAACAATCTGCACCGGCATCTCGCCGCCAAATAAGGCCGCCGCGGCGGTTGGGAGGACACATGAAGACCTTGAGGGACGCAGGTGGAGGCCTGCTGATCGCAACCATTGGCCTGCTCTTCCTGCTGGGAGCCGGGGACATGGCACTTGGCGATCTGCGCAACATGGGGCCGGGCATGTTCCCGACCGCGCTGAGCGTCGTCGCCATCGTTGCCGGACTGGCGATCGCCGTGATCGAGGTCCTGCGCGGTTCGGGCGGCGCCATCGGCTTCGATTTCCGGGCGCTGGCCTGCGTCGCCGTGGCCATCGCGCTCTATGCGGTGATGCTGGAGGCGGCCGGCGTGGTCCTCACCACGATTGTCGCGGTCTTCGTGCTGGCCCTTGCCCGGCCGCAGTTGCGCGCGGCCGAAACGCTTGTGGTCGGCATCGCCCTGTCGGTGTTCGCCTGGGCCGTCTTCGTCAAGGGGCTCGGCATGCCCCTGTCCTTCCTGCCGGATTTTTGATCATGACCGATTTCCTCTCCGGTTTCGCGACGGCGCTTCAGCCGGTCAACCTGCTCTATTGTTTCGCCGGGGTCATCCTCGGCAACATCGTCGGCGTGCTGCCGGGCATCGGGGCTATTGCCGCGATCTCCATCCTGCTGCCGCTGACCTTCAGCCTCGATCCGACGACGGCCGTGATCATGCTGGCCGGCGTCTACTATGGCGCGGAATACGGCGGATCGATCGCCTCCATCCTCTTGAACCTGCCCGGTACGGCCTCCAATGCCATCACCACGCTCGACGGCTATCCGCTGGCGCGGCGCGGCGAGGCCGGCCTTGCCCTGCTGACCGCGCAGATCTCCTCGTTTTCCGGCGGAACGCTCGGCATCGTCGCGATGGTGGTGTTCTCGCCGCTGATCGTCAGCTTCTCGCTGTCCTTCGGGCCAGCGGAATATTTCGCCACGCTGCTGCTCGGGCTTGTGGCGGGCGCCTCGGCGATTGGTTCTGGACCCTTGAAGGGCATTGCGATGGTCGCGGTCGGCATGCTGTTCGGCACCGTCGGTCTCGATCTAAACAGCGGTTATGCCCGCTTCGACCTCGGCATCCCCAACCTGCTCGACGGCTTGAGCATCGTGGCGGTCGCCATGGGGCTGTTCGGCATTCCCGAGGTGATCGCGAACATCAGCGCCTCGCAATCCCAGGAAAAGCCCATCGCGGTCAACGCCCGGGCGATGTATTCCGCCTTCCGGCGGCTTGGCACCATCGTGCCTTCCGTCCTGCGCGGCGCGACGGTCGGCGGCCTTCTCGGTCCGCTTCCGGGTGCCGGTCCGACGATCTCCTCCTTTCTCGCCTATTCGCTGGAGCGTTCGACCACCCGCAATCCGGAAGAATTCGGAACCGGACGGATCAATGGCGTAGCCGCACCCGAGGCCGCCAACAACGCCGCCGCGCAGACCGCTTTCATCCCGACGATGACGCTCGGCATTCCGGGAACGCCGACGATGGCGATCATTCTCGGCGCCTTGATGATCCATGGCATTTCGCCGGGGCCGCAGCTGGTCGTCGATCACCCGGACCTGTTCTGGGGGCTGGTCGCCAGCTTCTGGATCGGCAACGTCTTCCTGCTGATGCTGAACATTCCGCTGATCGGCGTCTGGGCCCGGCTCGTCGCCGTTCCCCGCCGGTTCTTCTTTCCGGTGATCGTCGCGCTTGTCTGCATCGGTGTCTTCGGCGTGTCGAACTCGACCTTCGACATCTGGATGGTGCTCCTGATGGGCGTGCTCGGCTATGTGCTGCGCTGCTTCGGCTTTCCCCCGGCGCCCTTGCTGATCGGCTTCGTGCTGGGGCCGATGGTGGAGGAATATCTGCGCCGCGCGCTGATGATCTCGGCCGGGGACTACAGCTATCTGTTCAGCTCGACGACGAGCATCGTCATCCACTGCCTGACGGCTGGCCTGTTGCTCTGGTCGATCCTGCGCGGTTTCCGCAAGAAAGCGCCGCAGCCCGCCGGCTGAGGGTTTTCCTTCCCACACTCCGCCGAGCCGGCGCCTGCGTGCGCCGGAACGGCTCCCCCTTGCAAAAAATCGGAGACGAGACATGTCTGACTACGGTCGCCTTGCAACCTTCACGGCGGATGGCAAAACACGCTTCGGTCTGGTCACCGACGCCGGCGTCGTCGACCTGACGGCCTCCGGGCGGGGCGCCTGGGCCGACCTGCAACAGGTGGTCTGCGACGGCGACCTGCGCCGCGCCGTGGATGCGGCCGCCGGTCAGCCGGTCGACTTCGCCCTGTCGGAAATCCGCTACGAGATCCCGATCCAGGCGCCGCAGAAGATCATCTGCGTTGGGGTGAACTATCCCGACCGCAACGCGGAGTACAAGGACGACAAGGCCGCTCCGCCCAATCCCTCGCTTTTCATCCGCTTCCCCGGCTCCTTCACCGGTCACGGCCAACCGCTGGTGCGTCCGCGCGAGTCCGAGCAGCTCGACTACGAGGGCGAGATCGCGCTGGTGATCGGCAAGGCCGGACGCCGTATCGCGGAAGCCGATGCGCTGTCGCATATCGCGGCCGTCACGCTCTGCAACGAAGGCACGATCCGCGACTGGGTCCGCCATGCCAAGTTCAACGTCACCCAGGGCAAGAACTTCGACGCGTCGGGGGCCATGGGGCCGTGGATCGTTCCCTTCGTCGACGAGGCGCAGATCGCCGACATCGCCCTGTCGACACGGGTCAATGGCGAGTTGCGCCAGGAAGACCGCACCGGCCGCATGATCTTCAGCTTCCGCAAGCTGCTGAACTACATCTCCACCTTCACCACCCTGCAGCCCGGCGATGTCATCGTCACCGGCACGCCGACGGGGGCGGGTGCGCGCTTCGATCCGCCGATCTGGCTGAAGCCCGGGGACGAGATCGTGGTCGAGGCCGAGGGCATCGGCCAGCTGCGCAATGGCGTCGTGGCGGAGGAGGCGTGATGCTTGCCGAAACCGATATCGCGGCACTCGCCGGCGAACTGGATGCGGCGGAACGCTCCCGCATCCAGATCCCGCTGATTTCCGGCCGCTTTCCCGACGCCGACATGGGTGATGCCTATCGCATTCAGGAGCGCTGGGTGTCGCTCAAGGAAGCGGCCGGGCGCCGGCGGATCGGCTGGAAGATCGGCCTGACGTCGCGCGCCATGCAGGCGGCACTCCAGATCGATACGCCCGATTCCGGGATCCTGTTCGACGACATGGCGTTCCAGGACGGCGACACGGTTCCCGAGGATCGCTTCATCCAGCCGCGCATCGAGGCGGAAATCGCCTTCGTGCTCAAGGCACCGCTCAAGGGCGCGACCGTCGGCATCACCGATGTGCTGAACGCCACGGACTACATCCTTCCGGCACTGGAGATCCTGGACACCCGCGTGCAGCGGAAGGACCCCGAGACCGGGCAGATGCGCAACGTCATCGACACCATCGCCGACAATGCCGCCAACGCCGGCATCGTCACCGGCGGCCGGCCGATGCGGCCGCTCGACATGGACATGCGCTGGATCGGCGCCTGCGTGTCGCGCAACGGTGTTGTCGAGGAAACCGGCCTCGGTGCCGGCGTCCTCAACCATCCGGCCATGGGGATCGTCTGGCTGGTCCGGCGTCTCGATACGCTCGGCATGGGGCTTCAGGCCGGCGAGGTGGTCCTGTCCGGCTCCTTCATCCGCCCGGTGGAAACCGTGCATGGCGACACGATCACCGCCGATTTCGGCGCGGCCGGAACGGTCAGCATCTATTTTCGTTGAGGGAGGTCGCGATGCCGGCTCCGACTAATCCGTTCAAGGCCCGTCTCATCGCGGGCGACGCGCAGATCGGCCTGTGGATGGGCCTTGCCAACGCCTATACGGCGGAGATCTGTGCGGGGGCCGGCTTCGACTGGCTGGTGATCGACGGCGAACATGCGCCCAACGACCTGCAGCGCATGGTCGGTCAGCTTCAGGCGCTCTCCGCCCATCCGGTCGCGCCGGTGGTGCGTGCGCCGATCGGCGAGACCTGGGTCCTGAAGCAGTTGCTCGATATCGGCGCCCAGACCGTTCTGGTGCCGATGGTGGAAAGCGCGGAACAGGCGGCGGAACTGGTGCAGGCGGTGCGCTATCCGCCGCACGGAAAGCGCGGCGTCGGTGCCGCACTGGCCCGCAGCTCCGCCTTCAACCGGATCGGCGATTATCTGACGACGGCGGATGCGGAGATCTGCCTCATCGTCCAGGTGGAATCGCAAAAGGCGCTCGCGGCCCTGCCGGAGATCGCCGCCGTGGATGGGGTCGATGCGGTCTTCATCGGCCCGGCCGACCTTGCCGCCGACATGGGCCATCTCGGCAATCCCGGTGCCCCGGCCGTCAAGCAGGCCGTGCGCGATGCCATTGCGACCATTCGGGCCTGCGGCAAGCCGGCCGGCCTTCTCACCGCCGATCAGGCGTTTGCCCGCGAGTGTCTGTCGCTTGGGGCAAGCTTCGTGGCGGTCGGCACGGATGTGACGCTGTTTTCCTCCGCGACCTCGGCGCTTGCAAAGGCGTTTTCCGACCGTCCGGCGGAGCAGGGCGGACCGTCGGGCGGATATTGACCGATTTAAGGGGGGGGGCGAGATGAGCAATGCGGCTGCCGTTCGCGAACGGCTTGCGGATCCGGCGGTGTTGGAAACCCGGGCCTTGATTGGCGGTGCGTGGGTCGAGACGGAGCGCTTTTTCGATGTGGTCAACCCGGCAAGCGGTGCGACCCTTGCCTTTGTGCCGGATCTCGGAGCTAGCGATTTCGAACGCGCCATATCGGCAGCGGAGGCGGCACGGGGCGCCTGGGCGGCGCGCTCGGCAGAGGAGCGCTCCGCTGTCCTGCGCCGGCTGCACGACCTCATGGTCGCCCATGCCGACGACCTCGCCGTCATCCTGACGCTGGAGATGGGAAAGCCGCTCGCCGAGGCCAAGGGCGAGGTGCTCTACGGCGCCTCCTATGTGGAGTGGTTCGCCGAGGAGGCGAAACGCATCCAGGGTGACATCCTGCCCGGCCACGGTCGCGACAAGAGGATCCTCGTCATTCGCCAGCCGGTCGGCACCGTCGCCGCCATCACGCCGTGGAACTTTCCCAATGCGATGCTTGCCCGCAAGCTGGCGCCGGCGCTTGCCGCCGGCTGCGCGCTGATCGCCAAGCCGGATGCCCGCACGCCGCTGTCGGCGCTGGCGCTGGCGCGGCTTGCCGAACGGGCCGGCGTTCCCGAGGGCGTGCTGTCTGTCCTGACAACGCGGGATGCGGATATGGCCGGGCGGGTGCTGTGCGGGTCGAAGGCGGTGCGCAAGATCAGCTTCACCGGATCCACCGAGGTCGGCCGCCTGCTCATGCGCCAGTCGGCGGACACGCTGAAGAAACTCAGTCTGGAACTTGGCGGCAACGCGCCCTTCATCGTCTTCGACGACGCCGATCTCGACCGCGCGGTCGAAGGGGCGTTGGCCGCGAAATACAGGAATGCCGGCCAGACCTGCGTCTGCGTCAATCGCTTCCTGGTCGAGGACGGCATCCACGATGCCTTCGCCGAGCAGCTGGCGGCGGAAACGGCGAAGCTTGCGGTCGGCGACGGCCTGACGGCCGGTACGCGGATCGGGCCGTTGATCGATGAGGCCGCGCTGAAAAAGGTGGAAGCCCAGATTGACGACGCGCTCGCCAGGGGCGCCCGGCTTCTGGTCGGCGGCACCCGTGCGCCGGATCGCCCCGCCTTCATGATGCCGACGGTGCTGAGTGATGTGACGTCGGAGATGCTGGTGGCGCGGCAGGAGACCTTCGGTCCGGTGGCCCAGATCTTCCGCTTCAAGGGCGAGGCGGAAGCGCTCGCGCTTGCCAATGACACCGAATACGGCCTTGCCTCCTATTTCTACACCCGCGATCTCAACCGCACGATCCGCATCTCCGAAGGGTTGGAGTTCGGCATGGTCGGGATCAATACCGGGCAGATTTCCACGGCGATGGCGCCCTTCGGCGGCATCAAGCAGGCGGGCATGGGCCGCGAAGGCTCGCGCTACGGGATCGAGGATTATCTGGAGATGAAATATCTCTGCCTCGATACCGGAGAGAGCTGAGACAGCAGCGATGAAAGGGAGGGGCGTGAGTCGCGCCGCCCACCCGCTCTATATTCCGGTCAGTCGCTCTCACCCGGTGTGCTGGGGACGCAGCCGGCTCAGCTTTTCCCGGATGGTGGCGACTTCCTCGCCGAGCGCTGCGACCACGCACTCCAGATGTTCGCCCTGCATCCGGTCGCGGATGGTGGACACGCTGAGCGAAGCGAACGGCTTGCCCGTGCTGTCGTGCAGGGCCATGGCGATGGTCCTGGTTCCCAGTCCCGAGACATCGCGCGCCACATAGCCGCGCCCGCGCGCCTCGTCGACCAGACGCGCCGCGACCTCCGTGTCGCCGCCAAGCGCGGCGATGCGTTCGGCATTGCGCTGCAGCAGGGCCTCGGCCTCGGCCGGATCCATCTCCGACAGGACAGCAATGCCGCCGGCGCCGATGCCGATCGGCCGTTGCACGCCGACATCCAGGATGAAGGCCTTGACCGGAAAACTGCCGGACTCGCGCGCGATGCAGACGATGTCGTCCGACACCACCCGGTTGAGAAAGACCGTGTCGCCGGTGTCCTCGACCAGCCGGTTGAGGCTCGGCTGATAGATTTCGCGAAAGTCGAAGGACGGCAGCACCAGCAGCGCCAGCTCGTAGACCTTGGGCCCGAGGAAATAGCGCTTGTTCGATGCGTCCTGCTCGACGAAGCCATGTTCCGCCAGCGCCAACAGCAACCGCCTCGCCGTCGGCCGGGTCAATTGGGTGGCCGCAAGAAGTTCTGCGAAGGCGACCCCGTCCCGGCTGTTCTTCGAGACGATGTCGAGAAGCCCTACCGCCCGGTCGAAGCTCTGGGTGCCTTCGGCCATGTGATTGCTTTCTCTCTCTTGGTCCCGGCGCCGGCAGGACCGCAGGCAAAATGCCCCGGGTGACAAGTGTTTCTTACACGATTCTCGCTAGTTACGTCTTCCTGCAATTGCAGAAAATCGACGCTTCAAGGCGCAATCCGCCCCCCTGCGGCGAGGCCGTTTCAAGCGTCGGCCAACCGGTCTTGGCGCGCGTGTCTGCAATCGACCCCCTCCCCATCGGGCGTCCGTTTCGTCTAAACTCGGATGCATGACAGATCCCGGGGGCTCATGAGCGATCCATCGCCAGTTGCGTCACGACCCGCGCCAACGGCCGCGCCGCGTGTGCTGTTGCTTGGCGCGACGGGCACCATCGGGCGGGCGACTGCGCGGGCGCTGATTGAGGCAGGCGCCGAGGTGGTGTGTCCGGTGCGACCGCGGCCCGGTCGCGATACGGCCGCCGCTGCGGCCGATCTCGAAGCGGCGCTCGGCGGGGCCAGGGTGCGGTTTGCCAGCGTGACCGGCCGGGATTCGCTTGTCCGCGACGGGCTTTGCGGCGAGCGTTTCGATGCGGTGGTCTCCTGTCTCGCCTCGCGCAGCGGCGCGCCGAAGGATGCCTGGGCGGTCGATTACCGGGCCAATCTCGCAGCACTTGAGGTGGCGCGGGAGGCGGGCGCCAAGGTGTTCGTGCTGCTGTCGGCGATCTGCGTGCAAAAGCCGCTTCTCGCGTTCCAGCAGGCGAAACTTGCGTTCGAAACGGAGCTGATGGCCTCCGGTCTCACCTATGCGATCGTCCGGCCGACAGCCTTCTTCAAGTCGCTTTCCGGGCAGATCGAGCGGGTGAGGCAGGGAAAGCCCTTTCTGGTCTTTGGCGACGGCGAACTGACGGCTTGCAAGCCGATCAGCGACGACGACCTCGGGCGCTACATCGCCGCCTGCGTCTTTGACGAGAGCCGTCACAACCAGGTGCTGCCGATTGGCGGTCCGGGCCCTGCGATCACGCCGAAACAGCAGGGCGAGGCGCTGTTTCGCCTGCTCGGGCGAAGCCCGAAGTTCAGGCACGTCCCGGTCGCCCTGCTGGACGGGATCATCGGCGGGCTCGCGCTTGCCGGGCGTCTCAGCCCGAAGCTTGCGGAGAAGGCGGAATTCGCGCGGATCGGCCGCTACTACGCGACCCAGTCCATGCTGGTCCTCGATCCGGCGACCGGACAATACGATGCGGATGCGACGCCCTCGACCGGCAGCGACACGCTGTTTGCCTATTACGGGCGGGTGTTGACCGGCGAGGCCACCGTGGAGCGGGGCGAGCATTCCGTCTTCTGAGCTTTGCCCAAACGCAAAACGGCGGCCCGGATGTCCGGGCCGCCGTCTGTGTCTGGTTCAAACCGTTCGCCCGGTTTGTCGGGCGCGCCGGCATCAGGCGAGATCGAAGCGATCCGCGTTCATCACCTTGGTCCAGGCCTTGACGAAGTCCTTGACGAACTTCTCCTTGGCGTCGTCCTGGGCGTAGACTTCCGCATAGGCGCGCAGCTGCGAGTTCGACCCGAAGATCAGGTCGGCCCGCGTTCCGGTCCACTTGACCTCGCCGGTCTTGCGGTCGCGGCCCTCGAAGATCCCGTCCTTGGCCGCCTTCCACTCCGTCGACATGTCGATCAGGTTGACGAAGAAGTCGTTGGTGAGCTGGCCCGGACGGTCGGTGAAGACACCGTGCTTGGTGCCCTTGTAGTTGGCACCCAGCGCCCGCATACCGCCGACAAGCACGGTCATTTCCGGCGCCGTCAGCGTCAGGAGCTGCGCCTTGTCGACCAGAAGTTCCTCGGTCGAGACCGTGTAGTTGGTCTTCTGGTAGTTGCGGAAACCGTCGGCCATCGGCTCGAGCACGTCGAAGGACTCCACATCGGTCTGCTCCTGCGTCGCGTCGGTGCGACCCGGCGCGAAGGGAACCTCGATGGCGTGGCCGGCATCCTTGGCGGCCTTTTCCACCGCGGCCGTTCCGCCCAGCACGATCAGGTCGGCGAGCGAGACCTTTTTGCCGCCGGACGCGCCGGCGTTGAAGTCGGCCTGGATGCCCTCAAGCACCTTCAGCACCTTGGCAAGCTGCTCCGGCTCGTTGGACTCCCAGTCCTTCTGCGGGGCGAGACGGATGCGCGCGCCATTTGCGCCGCCGCGCTTGTCCGATCCGCGGAAGTTTGCTGCCGACGTCCAGGCTGTGGCGACCAGCTCTGCGGTCGACAGGCCGGAGGCGAGCAGCTTCGCCTTGAGATCGGCGATGTCCTTGGCGTCGACCAGCGGATGGTCGACGGCGGGAACCGGATCCTGCCAGATCAGGTCTTCCTTCGGCACTTCCGGGCCGAGGTAGCGCGACTTCGGACCCATGTCGCGGTGGGTCAGCTTGAACCACGCGCGGGCGAAGGCATCGGCGAATTCTTCCGGGTTCTCGTGGAAGTGGCGCGAGATCTTCTCATAGGCCGGGTCCATGCGCATCGCCATGTCGGCGGTCGACATGATGATCGGCACCTTCTTGGAGGGATCCTCCGGATCCGGCGCCATGTCCTCTTCCTTGAGGTCCTTCGGCGTCCACTGCCAGGCACCTGCCGGGCTCTTGGTCAGTTCCCAGTCGTATTTGAAGAGAACGTCGAAATAGCCCATGTCCCACTGCGTCGGGTTCGGCGTCCAGGCGCCTTCCAGACCGCTGGTGATGGTGTCGCGGCCCTTGCCGCTCTTGTAGCTGGAGAGCCAGCCGAAGCCCTGGGCCTCGATCGGCGCGCCTTCCGGCTCGGGGCCGACGTTGGCGACGTCGCCTGCGCCATGGGTCTTGCCGAAGGTGTGGCCGCCGGCGGTCAGCGCCACGGTCTCATAGTCGTTCATCGCCATGCGCGCGAAGGTCTCGCGGATGTCCTTCGCGGAGGCGAGCGGGTCGGGCTGTCCGTCCGGGCCTTCGGGGTTGACGTAGATCAGGCCCATCTGCACGGCGGCCAGCGGGTTTTCCAGTTCGCGGTCGCCGGAATAGCGGCTCTGCTCATGGTCGCTGGTTGCGAGCCACTCGTTCTCCGAGCCCCAGTAGATGTCTTCTTCCGGCTCCCAGATGTCGGCGCGACCGCCGCCGAAGCCGAAGGTCTTGCCGCCCATCGATTCAATGGCGACGTTGCCGGCGAGAATCATCAGGTCGGCCCAGGACAGCTTGTTGCCGTACTTCTGCTTGATCGGCCACAGCAGGCGGCGGGCCTTGTCGAGGTTGCCGTTGTCCGGCCAGCTGTTGAGCGGGGCGAAACGCTGCGTGCCGGACGCGCCGCCGCCACGGCCGTCGGCCGTGCGATAGGTGCCGGCGCTGTGCCAGGCCATGCGGATGAAGAGACCGCCGTAATGGCCGTAGTCCGCCGGCCACCAGTCCTGGCTGTCGGTCATCAGCGCATGGAGGTCCTTCTTGACCGCATCATAGTCGAGCGACTTGAAGGCCTTCGCATAATCGAAATCCTCGCCGAGCGGGTCGGTCGGGGCTGCATTCTGGTGCAGGATCTTCAGGTTGAGCTGGTTCGGCCACCAGTCCCGGTTCGACGGCACGCCGAATGTCGAGGCGATGGGCGTTCCATGCATCACGGGGCATTTGCCGGTGCCGGTCTTGTCGTCGGTAATCGCGTCCATAATCCCTCTCCGATCGTAACGATTCTTAGCCCCTGACCCGGCGTCGGTGGACGCGGCGAGGCAAAATCAAGATGGTCCCGCATCCCTTCCGGCGGTCGCGCGTCCCGATCGCGACGGGGCCGGCGGGGCCGGTCGTCATGCGATGCGGGTCGTGTCCAGCGACACGCCGCCGGTGGATGAGATGTGGGATCTCCGGCGCGTTTGGCCACCCCCAAACGTCGCGCTCTTAACCTAGCAAGCGTGACCGATCAGGTGAACATGCGTTTTCTGACAAGTCGATAAGAAGAGATTATCGAGTTGACATCACCCGCTGTCAGGCCTTCACGCGCTCGTTTTTCGGATCGTAGAGCGGTTCCAGATGCAGAGTGGCCTTCACCCGTTCGTTGGCGACGACCAGCTCGTAATCCCCCTCGGCGAGATAATCGTCGTTCACCCCATCGGCGTTGCGGACGTAGCCGTAGCCGATCGGTTGGCCCAGCGTGTAGCCGTAGCCGCCGCTGGTCAGATAGCCGGCGAATTCCCCGTTGCGCAAAATCGTCTCGCGGCCAAGCAGGACGACGTTCGGGTCCTCGACGGTAAAGGCGGCGAGTTTTTTCTTCAGCGGCGAATTGGCGGCGCGTTCGGCCGCCGCGCGGCCGTTGAAGGCAAGGCCCGACTTCAGTTTCACCGCCCAGCCGAGACCTGCCTCATAGGGACTGTCGTTGGCGGTGATGTCGGATCCCCAGGCGCGATAGCCCTTTTCCAGCCGAAGCGAGTCGATAGCGCGGTAGCCGGCGAGGCGGATGTCATGGGCCTTGCCGACGCGCATCAAGGTGTCGAAGACCTCGCCGGTCTTTTCGATCGGAATGTGCAACTCCCAGCCGAGCTCGCCGACATAGGTTACGCGCAGCGCGCGCACCGGACAACCGGCGATGGTGATCTCGCGCACATGGCCGAAGCGGAAGGCCTCGTTGCTCACATCATCGTCAGGCGCGGCTTCCGCCAGTACCAGACGCGCGTTGGGTCCCATTAGCGACAGGGTGCCGTAGTCCTCGGTGACATCGCGCAGCGTCGCATCGGTTCCGTCGGGCAGGTGATCGGCGATCCAGGCGCCATCATGGGTGCGAAACCCGGTGCCGGTGACGATGTAGAACAGATCCTCGGCGAGCCGGGCGACGGTGAGGTCGCATTCGATGCCGCCGCGCGAATTGAGGAGCTGCGTATAGGTCAACCGCCCGGCTGGCTTGCCGACCTTGTTGGCGCAGATCGCTTCCAGCGCATCGGCCGCGCCGGCACCGGAAAGCTCGAACTTGGCGAAGGACGACTGGTCGAACAGCCCGACGCTGTCGCGCACGGCCCTGTGCTCCTCGCCGACAGCGTCGAACCAGTTCTGCCGGCCCATGGAGTAGATGTCGCGCGGCTCGTCGCCCGGCCGGGCGAACCAGTTGGGCCGTTCCCATCCGAGCTTGGAGCCGAAGACCGCGCCGCGCGCCTTGAGTCTTTCGTAGAGCGGGGAGACGATGCGCGGCCGGCCGCTTTCGTATTCCTCGTGGGGAAAGCCGATGGTGTAGTGCTTGCCGTAGGCTTCCAGCGTGCGCTCGCACACCCAGTCGCGGTCGCGGTGCAGGCCGGAGAAGCGGCGGATGTCGACGCTCCACAGGTCGAGCGGCGCCTCGCCGGTCATGGCCCATTCCGCCAGCACCCAGCCGGCGCCGCCGCCCGACGCAATGCCGAAGGCGTTGAAGCCGGCGCCAACGAACATGTTGTCGCATTCCGGTGCCGCGCCCAGGATGAAGTTGCCGTCTGGGGTGAAGCTCTCCGGCCCGTTGATCATCTGCTTGACGCCGCTGGTCTCCAGCGCGGGAACCCGGTGCACGGCGTTGACCAGATGCTGCTCGAAGTGGTCCCAGTCGTCGTCGAACAGCTGGAACTGGAAGTCGTTGGGCACGTCGCCCGTGGTCCAGGCGATGGGGTCCGGTTCATAGCCGCCGAGCGCGAGGCCGCCGACCTCTTCCTTGAAATAGGTGCGCCGGTCCGGGTCGCGCACGGTCGGGGTGTCGGAGGTGATGCCCTCGATCTGTTCGGTGATGACGAACTGATGCTTGACCGGCTGCAGCGGCACGTTGATGCCGGCCATCGCGCCGACCTGCCGCGCCCACTGGCCGGCGCAGTTGATGACGAGATCGCAGGTCACCGGACCCGCTGTCGTCTCGACGCGGGTGATGCGCTTGCCGTCCATGGCGAAGCCGGTGACGCCGACGCCCTCGACGATGCGCGCGCCATGCATGCGCGCGCCCTTGGCGAGCGACTGGGTGATGTCGGAGGGGCTGGCCTGTCCGTCGGTCGGCAGGAAACTCGCGCCGACCAGATCGTCGACATTCATCAGCGGCCACATCGCCTTGACCTCGGCGGGCGACAGCAGCGCCATCTCCATGCCGAAGCTGCGCGCGGTGGTCGCCAGCCGCTTATATTCGGTCCAGCGGTCCTCGTTGCAGGCAAGGCGGAGGCAGCCGGTCATCTTCCAGCCGGTCTCAAGTCCTGTCTCGGCATCGAGCCGCTTGTAGAGGTCGACGGAGTATTTCAGCACCTGGGTGATCGAGGCGGAGGAGCGCAACTGGCCGACAAGGCCGGCGGCATGCCAGGTCGAGCCGCTGGTGAGCTGGCCCTGTTCCAGGAGCAGCACGTCGGCCTTGTGGTCGCGGGCCAGGTGATAGGCGGTCGAGCAGCCGATGATACCGCCGCCGATGACGACGACCTGGGCGTGCGAGGGAAGCGACATGGATTCAGACCTTCTCGAAGCGGGACTGGTATTCGTCAAGGGCGGCCTCGTAGGCCGCCAGCGTTTCGGCCGTATAGGCGGCGTAATCGACGCCGGGGGCCGTGAGGTGAAGTTCGGAGACCAGGCTCCACATGGTCTCGCGCAGGAGCGAGGCGACCTGCATCGCTGCATAGGCCCGCTGCATCGCGGCATCCGGCGCGTGGCCCAGATAGGCGCTCATCAGCTCTGCGGAGTCTGCCTCCGACAGGCCGGCGTTGGAGGCAACGCCGGCGAGATCGAACATCGCGGTGCCGAAGCCCGCGTATTCGAAATCGATCAGCCAGAGCCTGTCGCCATCGTCGATGAAATTGGCCGGCAGCAGGTCGTGATGGCCGAAGACGACGGGCATGGCGACCTGCGCGCGTTCCATCGCCTCGGCGACCTTGAGAAATCCGGGCAGGCGGTCGGTCATGCGCGAGCGGCCCGCCTCCAGCGTGCGGGCGTAGTCGCGAATGACGTGAAACACCCAGAAGAAGAAGCCGGCGCCGGACACTTCGGCCGGCATTTCCTCGTGGAAGCGGCGCATCAGCTGCGCGATGCGAATCCGGTCGCGGCGCACGTCCTCGGCCGTATAGGTGTGGCCCTCGATGAAGCGTGTGACCATGACGCCGGGTTCGGCATGGACCAGCTCCGGCGCGAAGCCGCGCGCAACCGCCGCGCGGGTCACCATGGTCTCGCGGGCCCGCTCGACATGGTGAAACGGGAAGTCGCGCCCGAGCCGCACCACATGGGCGCCGCGGGCATCGCGCACCAGAACGCTTTCGTTCGACAGGCCGCCCGACAGGGGCTCCATCTCCGGCGTGCCGTGCCACACGGGGAGGGCGGCAACCCGGCGTTCGGTCTCCGGCGAGAGGGTCGGCCGCGGCGGGGTGTGGGTCATCAACGGATCTCCTCAGCCGTTGCAAGGCCAAGACGGACGCGCAGCCGCGCGGCGCCGGCCGAAATCAGCCGGTCGGCGATGATCGCGATGAAGGCGACCGCGAGACCGGCGACGAGACCGCGGCCGGTGTCCGCCTTGGTGAGGGCGATATAGACCTCCTGGCCGAGGTCGCGGGTGCCGACCAGCGCCGTGATCACCAGCATCGACAGCGCCAGCATGATGGTCTGGTTCAGCCCGAGCAGGATCTCGGGGAGCGCAAGCTTGAGCCGCACTTTCGTCAAGAGCTGCCAGGGCGTCGCGCCGGCGGCGATGCCGGCCTCGACCAGATGCGGGTCGACCCGGCGCAGGCCGTAGGCGGTGTAGCGGATCGCCGGTGCGACGGCATAGGCGACCACCGCGATCATCGCGGTGAAATCGCCGACGCGAAACAGCATGACGGCGGGCATCAGATAGACGAAGGAGGGCAGCGTCTGCAGCGTGTCGATCACGAGTTCGACCGCTTTCCAGAGGCGCTCGCGCCCGGCGGCGAGGATGCCGATCGGAACGCCGATGAGGCAGGCGATGGCAACCGAAATGCCGCAGAGATAGACGGTGATCATCGCCTTTTCCCACTGGCCGGTCAGTGCAATCAGCGCGGAGAGACTTGCCGCGGTCAGCGCCAGACGCCAGCCGCCGAGCCGGAAGCCGGCAAGCGCCAGCAGCCCGACGACGCCGATCCACGGCAGGCCGATGAGGAAGCGCTTGAACGGGATCAGGACGTTGAGCAGCAGGGCGTTCTTCACCGCCTCCAGCTGGTCGAAGAAATGCACGTTGATCCAGCCGACGATGTCGCTGCCGATCGTGCCGGAGGAAATCTGCAGCGCCTCCGGATAGGCCTGCAAGGGGGCGGAGACGAGCCCGGCCAGCGTGCTGACAACGATCAGCGCCACGCCCGAGACCACATAGGGGTGGCGCCTCGCGATGGAGCGATCCCGTTCCTCCGCGCTTTCATGGTGCGGACGGCGGGCGGCGAAGGCCTGGCTCAGCCGGTCGAGGGCGATGGCGAGCGCGACGATGGCAAGGCCGGCCTCGAAGCCCGCGCCGATGTCGAGCCGGCGCAGCGCTGCAAGCACCTCGAAACCGAGACCGCCGGCGCCGATCATCGAGGCGATAATCACCATGTTGAGCGACAGCATGATCACCTGGTTGACGCCGACCATCAGTCCGGGCATGGCGCTGGGCACCAGGATGCGCCAGGTCATCTGCCGCTTCGAGCAGCCGGTCATGCGGCCGAGCTCATGCGCCTCTTCCGGCACCGCGCGCAGCGCCAGCAGCGAGATGCGGGTCATCGGCGGCAGGGCATAGACGATGGTGGCGATGATCGCCGAACTCGGACCGAAGCCGAAGAGGAAGAGGATCGGCACCAGATAGGCGAAGACCGGCACGGTCTGCATCAGGTCGAGCAGCGGGCGCAGCGCCGTCTCGACCGGGCGCCAGCGGAAGGCGGCCAGGCCGAGCAGCAGCCCGCCGAGGATGCCGATGGGCACGGCGATCAGGATCGATGCTAGCGTCACCATCGCCGCGCTCCACTGTCCGAAGACGGCGAGGAAGGCGAAGCAACCGCCGACCAGGACGGCAAGCCG
>PARB01000051.1 GCA_002709505.1 Paracoccaceae bacterium
AAGACACGGTCGACACCTCGTCTCCCGGCCCCAACGTCGGGTTCTTTTCGGCGGAAAGCTATCTCAAGGGCGCGGTGGAAGGACTTCAGGCCGCAGGCGTGAACAAGATCATCGCGGTGACGCACATGGGATTGCCGCGAGACATGCAGATCGCTTCGCGGGTGCCGGGCATCGACGTGATCGTCGGCGGTCACTCTCACACGCTGTTGTCCAACACCGACGACAAGGCCGCCGGTCCCTATCCGGTTCTCGTGCAGAATCCGGTCGGCCGGCAGGTGCCGATCGTCCAGGCCTATGCCTACGGCAAGTTCCTCGGCGAGATCGAGGTCGTGTTCGATGACGACGGCAATGTGGTCTCCGCAAACGGCAACCCGGTGCTTCTCGATGCGTCCGTGGCAGCCGACAAGGCGGTTGCCGCACGGGTGGCCGAACTCGGCAAGCCGCTCGAGGAGCTGAAGGCCAAGGTCATCGGCGACACCACTGCGGCGATCGACGGATCCCGCGACAGCTGCCGCTCCGGCGAATGCGCGATGGGCAATCTGGTCGCGGACGCCATGCTGGAGCGCGTCCGGGCGCAAGGCATCGACATCGCGATCCAGAACGGCGGCGGTTTGCGGGCCTCCATCGAGGCGGGCGAGGTGACGATGGGCGAGGTGCTGACGGTGCTGCCCTTCCAGAACACGCTCGCAACCTTCCAGCTGAAGGGACGCGACGTGATCGCCGCACTTGAAAACGGCGTTTCCCAGGTGGAAGACGGCGCCGGCCGCTTTCCGCAGGTGGCCGGACTGCGCTTCAGCTGGACCCGCGCCCGACCGGCCGGCGAGGGCCGCATCATCAACGCCGAGGTGTTCCAGGACGGAACCTGGGTGCCGCTCGATCCCGAGAAGACCTATGGCGTCGTATCCAACAACTACATGCGCGGCGGCGGTGACGGCTACCGTGTGTTCGCCGATGCGGGCATGAATGCCTATGACTACGGTCCGGGCCTGGAGGAGGTTGTCGCCGACTACATCAGCGACATCCAGGGCGGCTATGCCCCCTTCACCGACGGGCGCATCCGCGAGGTCGAATAGGATCGCGAGCGCAAGCGGGTCCCGCTTGTGGTGTTGCTGCAACAGAGGCCGGAAAATGCGGGTCCTGCACGTCGAGGTGCAGGACGTGACGCTGCGTCTCCCTTAGGTTTGGCAGTCGAGCGGGTCTGGCCCGCCCTGCAGGCAGGCCAGACCCGAAAAAGGAGGGGCGTGTTGTGCTGAGGCGCCATCTGTTGTCTGTCATTCCGGGTCTGGCGCCCGCCTGCAACGCTTTGCGGGCGGTGGTGCTGGTCGCCGCCGCGCTCACACTCGCACAGGCTGCCTCCGCCCAGGGAATGGACGAACGGGCGGCTTTGGAAGCCCGCCAGGAGGCCTTGCTGTCGGCGATGCTCGCCGATCCGCAGGATCTGGACACGGCCTTCGAGCATGCGGCCGTCTCGGTGCGTCTCGACGACTATGAGGCCGCGGTCGGAACGCTGGAGCGCATTCTGGTCATGGCGCCGGAGAGCCCCGCCGTGCTCCTGGAACTCGGCGTTCTCTATTACCGGCTCGGATCCTTCGAGACTGCCCGTATCTACCTTCAGCGTGCTGAAACCGCGCCGGGCGCCTCGCCCGATGTGGTGGAGGCGGCACGCCAGTTCCAGGCGGCCATCGTCACGGCCGAAGATCCCCTCAAGGTGTCGGGCATCGTCACCACGGGCGTGCGCTATCAAAGCAATGCCACCGCTGGTCCCGGCGAGCGCATCGTCCGGCTTGGGGGAAGCCTTGTCCTTTTGTCCGACACCGTGATCGGCAAGCCGGACTGGAATGCCTTTGTCGCCGGAAATGTGCATGTAAGCTACGATCTGGGAAATCAGGGCGACCTGCTGGAAGCCGACATCCTGTTTTACGGTGATCGCTACCTCGACACCGAGCGGCTGAACAGCGAGATGGCCGAGGTCACCTTCGGTCCCTCGTTCAACCTCGCGCGTTTCGATATCGATGATGCGCGCTTCGGTGTCTACGGCATCGTCGGCGGCGTGCGGCTGAACGGTGGCAACTACTCGGGAACGCTTGGCGCGGGCGCGCGCCTGGCGATCCAGCCGTCATCGCGTTCCACGGTCAATGCCAAGATCGAATACCGGCACAACTGGTTCCGCGACAGCGCCACCTATCAGACCGTCAGCAGCCGCAACGGCTACGAGATCTCCGGCCGCCTGTCACAGGTGCTTGCGCTTGATGACACATGGTCGCTGCGGGCCGCATTTCTGGGCGGTTTCGAAAATGCGAAGGCGTCCTTTGAAACCAACTGGCATGCCGGGGGCGCCCTTGGCGCGACCTACCGGTTCGCATCGCCCGTCGAGCGCCTGGAAACGCCCTGGATGATCGATCTTGATGTGGGCTACCTGCACCGCGCCTATGACGCGCCGGATCCCTCGATCAGCCCGACGCTGGCGCAAAGAGACAATGAGGGCTGGGTGCGCGGAGCGCTGGGCGTGCCGCTGCGCCCCGATATCCTCTTGTCCGTCTCCGCCGAATACCGCCGGGTCCAGTCCAACTACCAGACCCGCGATTATTCCAATACGACGGGGATGTTGAGCGTTTCCAAGGTCTTTTGAGGGGGCAGTGCGGCGGCGCGGCGCAGGAATTTTCAGCGGCGCCATAGATGCGCGAGAGAGGCTGACGGCGCCGGCCGATCACCGGGACCGCGGCTTTTGCGGGCGGCGAAACCGCCGCAAGATCTGCTTGTGCAAAACTTCGTGCTGGCAACTGGACACGCCCGTTTTCAGCCTCTATAAGACCGGCACTTCAAGGCGTTCGCCCATGGGCGATCCGCTTGGCCCAGGTAGCTCAGTTGGTAGAGCAGCGGATTGAAAATCCGCGTGTCGCTGGTTCGATTCCGGCCCTGGGCACCACTTTCCCCACATCTTCATTCGTGACCGCCGGTGCTGCAATGCCACGGCACGGTCGATCTGCGTCCGGTTCGAATTTGCCGGACCTGGCTCGGCTGTTCTTAGCCGGTGATGCCGGGCACAGGTCCTGAGGTCCCGAAGGGCGGTGTGGACTGCGCGCCGTTGCAGCGCTGTGGGCCAGCGCTGCGCAGCGTCAGGCCTGCGAGGTCTTGCCGTCGAGAAACTCGTGCCTTTCCAGTTCCCGTTGCACCCGGGCGATCTCGCTGTTGTAGCCGGAATGCTTTGCCATCTCGAGGCTGGCATAGAGCAGGCGCTCCGCCGGGAGCGCGCGCCCGCGGTGCAGGAGCGACAGGGCGTAGGTCGTCATCGCGTTGTTGAGCCGAAGCGACATGGCATTGCGCCGGGCGATCGCCATCGAGCGGATCAGCAGCTTGCCGGCGGTCGAGGCCTCGCCATTGTTCAAGAGGACTCTCGCGCGCAGATGCAAGGCCTCGCAGGCAAGCGACGGTGCCCCCATGAGGTCGGCGTAGTCTTCCACCTCGCGCAGCCTCTGCATGGCATCTTCCGCTGACAGCGGCGCCTCTGTCACGGTCAGCATGCGCGTGCGGATCTCCGACAGCACGATATGGCGACGGACGTCTTCATGTCCTCCCGTGTCGGCGAACTGCCGCGCCTCGCGAAGCAGCAGCAGGGCTTTTTCGGGATCTTTCGCCGCCTCCAGGCGGGCGCGATGATTGAGGAAGACCGCCGCGGCCCGCACATCGTCGTCTCGCCTGCTCCAGTCGATGGCTTTTTTATATTGACGCTCGGCCTTGTCGATATTGCCCATCAGGTGGTCGATCAGCCCCAGGTAGCCAACGGCGAGCTTGTAGACCCGGTCACCGCGGATCTTCTCGTCGTCACGGATGCGCCGCAACCGGCTGCGCGCGGCGGAAAGCCGTCCGCGTTCGATCTGCACGATCGCCAGATTGAGGGAGATACGATTGTGCTGGCGGCCAACGTCTTCCTGCCCCTCGATCCCGCGGTTGAACTCGATTGCCTGTCGCAGCAGGGCCACCGCGTCCGTAAGGTTGCCCTGCACGAGACAGGTGAGGCCGGCCTCATTGTAGAGCCAGACGATTTCGTCCCGGTGGAGCGCATTCATCTGCTTGAAGGTGAGGTCCGGCCGGTAGGCCCGAAAATCGGTCTCCAGATCGACTTTGGCGTCTGTCTTGCCGGTTTCAGATCCGATCGCGGCCCTAAGGTCCTCGACATCCAGCAGTTCCCAGGCCATGCGGATGATCCAGCGCAGGCGAACCTTGTACGTTTCGAAGTACCCGCGCTTGCGTTCGGCCCGGCTTGCCGGGTGGCTCTTGTAGTCCTCGAACCGCGAGACGACGGCGACGGAAAACGTCGACCGCACCATCGTCAGCGCAGCGCGCAGGGCCTCCACGCGGGTTGTCTTGTCGTCGGTCGAAAACAGCCAGGGTTCGAACCGCTGTTCCGAATGCGGAATATCGGGATATTGCGACAGGCCGACCAGAAGTCCGCGCAGGTATTCGTAGGCTTCATGGCTGAGCCGTGGCAGGCCCGAGGGCATCGAGGCATAGAGCGAGGGCGAGAAGCTGTTGATCGCGACCGGATCGGCCGTGCCGCTGCCCAGTTTGGAAATCCCGTAGCGCTGGACAATCCGGTGAAGCGCGAAGCGATACTCGAGGTTTGCGGGCCAGCGCCGGTTGTCGGCGTGGGAGGGGTCGTCGATGCGGTCCTTGACCTGCGGATGGGGGTGCAGCCGGAAGCACAGCCCCCGATGAGCCAATGTGTGGAGCGCCCGCGAGATCGTGCGCCTGCGGCTTATGTTGAACTCGGTCTTCGCATCACGGAAATAGGCGCGAATGTCGGGCAGGCGCACCAGAACATTGGCGCTGACGGGCGAGCCGATGACGGCAAGGCTGCGCAGCAGTTTCTGGTGGAGTTCGATGTCGTTTTCCGGATCGCCGATGACGTGGAAGCGGGCGTAGCTGTCGAGCGCCGCCCGCAGCACGGTCTGCTCGCGCTGCTCGACGCTGACGTTGCGGATCTCGTTGACCGTATTGAAGATCAGGGCCTCGGCTTTGCGGGCGCCTTCCAGCAGGGTTTTCTCGCGCAACACCACGCGTTGGGCCGCGGCGAGCAGCAAGGTCATGCAAAAGCGGTTGTTGCCAAGATGCCGGCGGATCTCGCGCCACTCGCCCTCGGATCCATCCTCCTCAGTCCGGTAGCGCAAGAGCATGGCCCGACGCATCAGCGGGACGCGTTTGTCTCGAGGTTGTTTTACTTTGGCTCTATCCTTGAGTGCGGCAATGACCTTTGTGGCAACGTCGATTTCCACTGTTTCCCAGTTGGCCACAAGGCGTTCCGCAAGGCCGGCCGGCTTGTCGGTCGCCCATAATTCGCTACGCAGTTCCTTGGCCTCTCGAAAGACGGTTCCGGCGGTAAGCCCTTCCAGAGTGCCACGAGAGCTGGCGAACTTCGATGAGCGGTGTCGATACATGACGAACAAGGCGGTCGCCAAAAGGAAGAAATTGTCGATGAGGAATTCGGTCGTCTTCATCGGCCGGGCGAAGTGGATGAGGTTGGTCTGCTCGTTCGTTGCGTTCGGGTCGCTTGACGAAAAGGGAATGCCGGAGGCCACGCTGCGGCGCAGCGTGCTTTCCAGACCGCGTGCGCCAATCCCGGGCCGATCGATGCGAAGGGGGTGCAGGGCAGGAAGCGGCGGTTTGTCGGGGCTTGCCCTCATACGGCCCGCCAGATCCGGTGCGGGCGTGCGCCAGAGATCGCCGAGGCCGGTTTCCGAGCCGGTGGCGATGATGTCGATTGGCAAGGAGCTTGCCTCGCCCGACATGAGAAAGGCGAGAACATCGTGGATCTCCGCGTTCTTCGCCCGCCGGTTTCGTTCGATCAGAAGCTCGACGCCATTGATATAGATGAGGACCCTTGGCTGCAGGGGCCCGACGCTCGGGCCGGCATTGGCGAAGTTGCGGCTTTGGGCGCCGAATGTCTCCAGCGCGTGGCGCAGGCGCAGCGTGCGCGGCAGTTCCTTGAGGTCTTTCGCCCTCTTCCGTCGTTCCCGTTCGTCTGAGTTTCGCTGTTTCGCTTCAAACGATCTCCGCGCGTCCGTGTCATGCAGTTCCGCGTTGAGTTGCCTGAAGAACGTCGTCCGATCCGGCGAGAAACCCGCGAGCCTTTCGCTTGTTCGCTGAACATCGAGTGCCAGTTCGTCGAGGGCGTCGATGAGCATGTCGTAGACGGAGGCAATCTCCGTCGAAAAGCTGAGGTTGATGAAGACGGCGCCGAAATAGACCGGCCTCATTGGCGCCTCTGGCGGCGAAGTCGGCAGCCCATCCTCCGGCCACGCAGCGCGCATATAGGCGGAAAGGCCGAGCCCCGTGTTCATCATCGACAGCAGGCAGCCCTTGCCCAGTCCGCGGTGGGCGGCAATCGTGTAGTACCGCCGCCCGGCATTGAGCCGGCCGTTCTTTTCGTCCCTGCAGCGCTGGAGGTATACGGCCCGCAGGAATGTGTCGGCAGCTCGCACACCCGTTTTGTTCAGGTATTTCGTCTCCCTTGCGATCCGGCCCTCGTCGAGCGCGGATACGGATGTCGGCCAGGCCTTCGCCACGCTTGTCTCGGCCTTGCTCAGGTCGGAGATCACACTGTCGATGCGATAACGGATGAAGCGTCTTGGCAGGACAATGCACTCTTGCGCAAAGGCGTCCCGGATTTTGGCATCCGCGTCGATCCGCTCGAACCGGGCAAGCCGGTGGGGCGGACTTTGCTGCCAGCGCTCCCACCAGGAGCGCCATTCCTTCTCCAGCCCGTCCAGCGAGGCATTGAGCGAGCCGGTCAGTAGTGCCCCGTAGATCCCGTCGAGCGCGATCTCCTGCGCCTTCAGGTCGCGCAGCGACGCGCCGAGACTGCATGTCTGTCCGGCGCCGGGGGACGTCAGAATTGTGCGGGCGATATGGGTGAGCAGCAGCAGATAGAAGTCGAGATAATCGGTGCCGTCGACCGTTTCGGAGCCATGCCGGTTCTTGGCATTGCTGGCGGCGCGCGATGCCTTGTGGCGGACCGGGGTGAACGTCGGGCAGACGAGACGACAGAAAGGCTCGCTCTCTGTGAGTGGCGCCAGAAGGAGTTCTGCCGACAGTTCCTCTTTCCCGAAAAGCGCGGCGAGTGCGCCGCGTTCCTGGCCGTTCCGCTCGAGGGTCCCGAGGCTTGTTTCCAGGCGCTGAAGGAGGTCTGCCGTATTGTATGGCGACTGGCCGTTTTCCGTTTTCAGCGCGGACGGATTGTATCTTTCGCTGAGAGCGGGTTGCGTTTCTCCGTCGCCGAGCTTTTTGAGGGCTGTCCGCCGGTCGTTCACGATACGCGTCAGTTCGCTGACGAGGGTCAGGATCTTGTGCAGCCAGTCGATATCCTGAGGGGTGTCGCCGACCGTGACCTGCCCGCCGCCGTAGAAGATCGTGTGCACGCCATAGCGCAGATAGAGGGCGGTGCTGGTCTTGGCGCGCGCCGCCTCGTCCTTTTCGGCCGGCAGCAGCACGATGGAGGTGTAGCCGACCTCGCGGTCGCGGTCGCTGATGAATTGGCGCAGCGGCCGCAACAGGTCCGCCTCTGTCATGCCGAGGCCGAGAAAAAGGGTGGGGGCGCCGGAAAAGGCAATGGAAATGCCTTCGTCGACCATTTCCCGCATGGCATCGCGGCGCAGATAGAGGTCCATGTAATCGGCCTCCGTCACCACAATGTCTTCGGTCTTGCTCGCCCGCCCGTGCAGGTGGAAAACGGAAGCGTCGACCCCCTCGTCGCTCAACGAGAAACTGACCAGATCCGAGGCCGTTTCGCGGCGAAACGTCAGATCGCGAAACACACCACCGAGGCTGTCAGCGCGGTGGCTGCGCAGATCCATATATCCACGCGGAAACGGACTGCCGTCGGCGGGGCCGCCTTGATTGTCGTGTTCGAACCGCCTGTAGCCGGCGTCCTGAAAATAGCGCTCGATCTCGAAGTCGTAATTGGTGGTCAGGAAACGGCTGATCTTGAGCTTGCGCGCCGTCTTGACCAGCGGATCGAGACGCTCCGACAGGATCGAGCGGCGCGAACGGAAGTCATCGGGCTTGACCTCATCGAAGATGGAGAGGTTGGGAAGTCCTGGCGCCGGCTCATCGCCGTCCTCCCGCTCCAGCTCCGTCATCGGGTCCTCGATCAGGGCGAGCAGCATGCCGGCAAGAAAGCGCGATGACGGCGTCAGGAAGGTCCGGTCGTGTTCCCGTCCCTTGTCGTCCTCGCCCGCCTGATCGTGGAGGCTTTCCGTCACGAATGCCGCGATCTCTTCCCATCCGCGCGCCGTCGCCGCGCCGGCTTTGATGATCTGCCGGATGTTTTTGCACCGAAACGGCGACAGGACGGTGTAGCGGTCCGGTTTCTGCCGGATACCCGGGATCCGGCGGCCGAGCTTTTCCGTGTCGAGCACATTGAGGGTGCGTCGCATCTGGTCGATGCGTTTTTCCCGGTCCCTGGTCGGGTCCTCACGCCCGGCGTCCCGGTCATAGGACAGTCCGGACAGCAGGATCTGTTCGGCATGCGCGGTTTCGTCGACCAGAAGCGCCTTCACCAGGTCGGAGAAGGGCATCTGCGTTTCGGCCTTGCGCGCCTGGCGGTAGTATTCGACCAGGCTGTCCGTGAAAGCGCCATAGGCGATTTTGCGTGCATTTCGCACAATGAGCCCGCTGTTGCTCAGATAGTTTGTCAGCTTTTCGATGCTCTCGAGTGGTGCCGCATTGTCGGTGTGGTGCAGGCACCCGAGGGCGTTGCGCGCCAGGATCTCTTTCTTGTCGTCGGGCGTGATGTCGCGCTTGTGCAGGAAGAGGCGGGATTGGCGCTGAAGCAGGTCATGGAGTTGCTGGGCGATCTCGAACAGGATCGGAAGGCTTTCTCCGCCGGGAAAATCTCCGCTGCCGCCGCGTGCCTGGTCGAAGGTTCGCCTTAGTCTGGTGACATCCGCGCGGGCATAGCCGATCTGCCGCTGGCGGCTCACGATCCAGCGCGCGATGTTTCGCGCGTCGCCGACTGTGAAACCGTCCACGAGCGTCGTTCGATCTTGCGTCTCGACGGCACCGTTTTCAAACACGCTTGAGCGCAGGGTTTCCGCTCTTTGGTTAAGAGCGCCGGTCGTGTTCGGGTGCACCGGGCCGGCGGCGATCGCATCCGCGTCCAGATCAGGATCGACGATGTAGAGACTTGTTGCCAACGCGACGTCCGCTTGCGCGATCAGCTTCAGGAAACTGTCCGCCATTTGCGAAACCACGTCGGTTTGCAGGGTCTTCCATTCCCGCCAGCTGAGGCGGCCGAAGCCGGCGGAAAAGCCCGAGCCGATGAAGGCCGTCAGGTTCCGGCTGTTGATGGCCTGAAACAGGAGTTGCTTGCCCTTGCCCTCGATCAGGCTCATGTCGAGCGTGTCGTCGATCTGGTGGATCGTATAGGGCCAGTAGCGCAGCTGTTCGCGTAGCTCCTCGAAGAAGTTTGCCTTCTCCTCGGCGGGCGTCACCGATGGCGACCCCTTCTTGTCATCCTCCGTCGAACTCTCTTCCATCCTTCCCCCCCCCGAGGCGCTGCTTTTATCGTCTCGCTCCGGATCAGCCTCCCAGAGCCAGTTTCTCGAACGCGCCGGCGTCGACATGCATGTCGAGTTGATCGGTCTCCGGCAGGTCCGATACGGCGTAGCGCGAGGCATGCGGCCCCAGCGTGCTCATCTGGATGATCTTCTCCATCGACCGCGCGCCATGCCGGAACTTCGGGACCTCCAGAAACGCGTTGAGAACGCCGTCGTCGACCGAAGCCTCGCCGGTTGTCGTCTTGATGATGGAGGAGGCGTGTTGTTCGAGCAGGCTGCGCAACAGGATCGCGCGGCGCAGGATGTGATCTTCGTCCAGTCCATTGCTTCCGTGATCCCGCGGATCCGGGCCGCGCACATCGATATGGCCGCTGAGGCGGGAGACGAAGTCCGTCAGTTTCAGTTCCGGCTTGTCTGGCGCCTTCGACGCCAAGTCGCGAAAGGTGTGGCTGGTTCCGCCGGCGAAGACGAACAGGCCGCGGCCGATGGGGTGAAGCCGCGCGCCTTCGCGGAATGTGCCGTCCTGCATCGGTGCAAGGAAATGCGGCACCAGAGAAAGCTCGTGTGAATCGAACTCGTCGAAGAAGCAGAGCGGGGTCCTGCCCTTGAGGTTCTCGTCCCGGATCTCGTGGAAAAAGCCCGGAAGGTCCTCGGCCGTAGCCTCGGACAGGTTGAAGACCTTCCCCGGCAGCTCGAGCGGCGCCACCATCTGGTTGATGCCGAACGACTTTCCGGCACCCGGCGGCCCGAATACCGCAATCGACAGCGGTTTTGTCGTCCCGCTGTCCTTCAGATAGCTCCGGATAAGCCGGTTGATGGCGCGGTATCCCTCGATCTCGGTCCGGTCGACCGTGAAGAATTTTCCGAAGCGGGCCGATGGCACGGCCGACAGGACACGCAGCCCCTCCCGGACGATGCTCCCTGCAAGCTCCCGGTTCGACGTCGACCTGGGGACTACGACCCGTGGCTTCGAACCGCGAAGCGTGAGATCTTTTTCGCAGCGGTAGCTGCCGAGTTGCGCTGCTGAAGGTTCAGGCATGGGAAACACGAGTTCATCGCCGCGCTCGGTAAGCCGGGATTGCGCGAAGGCGCGCTGCCAGGCGAGCGCACGCAGGACGGGCTCGCAAAGATCGCCCGGACCGGAGAGGTCCCCCGCCTCGGCGATGCCCCGCGCGAGTGCGGTCGTGAAGCTGTTCATCTTGCCGAACAGGTCGCCGGCCTGCTCCTTCTCGACATCGCCCTCCGCACGTGCGGGATCGAACAGGAGATCGAGGGTGAGGGTTGAGGCCTTGTTCCGGCTCAGGATCGCGGCTCCCTCGACATCGAAGAGCACCAGAAGATGGTCGCAGCCGGACAGGAGTTTCGGAAGGAGGCCTGTCGTTTCCCGCGCCTGTCGCAGCAGATCCTCGACGACGAGTTCCCACGAAAGTCCGCGGACCAGGCGCACGCCGCTTGCGCGCAGGTTGTTCGCATTGACGATCAGGATCCGCCTGGCCCCGTTCAGGGTCGCGATCCGGTCCCACAGCCGGCCCTCGCCGAGCGGCAGGTGCATTTTGTGGAGAATGGTCCGGTCCGCGACCTGCCTGTCGAAAAGCGGCGGCCCCCAGATGTCCTCGCGCTCGCGCAGTCCCCCGCTCGCATCGTTCAGGACAACGAGCGGCCACGAGCCGTCCGGGCAGGTTTCCGATATGCGCGATGGCAGCGCCGGCCGCGTGCTGGTGCGATAGCCGCCGAAGCTGGACACCCGTAGCTCCAGCGGCGTGTCGGGGCGGTGTTCCAGGAACTCGCCGGCGGCATCGACATAGCGGACATTGGCGAGCGATTCCACGTGGGTCTTGCTGCTGGAGGCCGCGTCCTCTCCGCCCTCGGGGGCGTCGATCTGGGTATGTTCCGGCCCGGCCATGGTCACATCGAGGCCATGGCTGATGAGCATCTCCCGGGTCATGTGGACGCCTCCGTGCAAGGTCCACATCTTCCAGGTTCCGTAATGGGCCCAGTCCGGGCTGGTCTGGCCTCCGACGGGGGGAAGGGTAACGATGAAGTGGTCGACCGCAGGGTCGCCGAGCAGAAGCACGCTGTGGTGGGGGGAACCGGACGTCGGCAAGAGGAGCACTCCGGATTATTCTTGTTCGTTCGGCGGCTTGCCGCTCGGTTGGCGAAAGTCTGAAATCGGCTTGCCGACGAGGGTCGGGGCACCTGCAATCAAATGCGACGCTACGTAATGTCGAGGCAGAGTGACACCGGAGGGCGGGAGTTGTAAAGCCGGCAGATGTATTACGCAGGGGTGTGCGCAGGCAGCACGCCTCGCACGTCTGCCGAAACGGCAAATGGCTGTCGCAAGAGAGAGGCGTGCCGGCCCGACTGCGCTAAGGCCGAGGCGAGCAACCGGCCCCGCTCGCGGCGGTGCTTGTTTGGGGCGCCACGATCCGTGTCGGGATCGGCAAAGTGGGTAGCGGCTGCAAGGGGGCGGGGCAAGGGCGCTGGACGTTTCCCTGCGCCGGCGCGCGCCGTGGTTCAGCGCGGCCGGCCGGGCGCCTTGTTCAGTCGATCACGCCTTGCGGCGAGAACCCGCATTGCTCGGCGAGCTTCAGATAGGCCGCCGTAAAGCCGCTGAGCGAGGCGGTGTAGAAAGGGCCGCCGGGGCCGATGATCTCGATGATGCCATTGGCCCGCATCGCTTGCAGCACCCGCTGCTTGTCCGACTCGGCAAATTGGCTCTGCGCGTAGGCATAGCCATCCGCGTCGAAACCGGCTGCCACGCTCGCCTGCGCGCTGTCGCCATCGTCGAAGACGAAATTCAGCATGTCCCCGTCATCGAGAACCGTCGCCTGGCCGCGAAAGGCCCGCTCCATCACGGAAACGCCCGGATAGACATCGGGGGGCAGGACATCGCCGTCGGACACTTCGATCTGGACGGTCGGATCGCCGTCTCCTCCGGTCCACATCTGGCAGGTGGTGCGCAGGTCCTCGCCCGTGTCCAGTTTTTCGATCAGGACCGTCCAGTCCTTGTAGGTGAAATACTCGCTGGAGGCAGTCGCCGGCACGCTGAAAAGGCCGGCGGCGAGTGCAACGGCAACACATGGCAAACGAAGCATTGAAGGTCTATCCCCTTGAAGTCGCGATTGATTCGTCTTTTTAGATCGCGGAATAAGATCACAGTTTCGACGGGGCGTCGCGCGCAACCTGCCGCTCGGTCAGCTACGGGAACGGCCCCGCGGCGGCGGTTTCGGTCCACCGCGCACAAAGCTGTTGTTGATTGTGGGTGCGCGGGCAGCAATCATGACGGTGCAACGCCAACGAGAAAGGGCGCCCACGCTCTCCCTGCCGGATTTCAGAGGAGGACGACATGCGACTGACCGATGCGCAGCTGGAGCAGTTCGAAACGGAAGGCTGGATCTTCATTCCCGAGTGTTTTTCACCGGAGGAAGTCGCCGTTCTGCGGGACGAGGGCGAGCGGATCTATGCGCAGGACCGAGAGGAAGTCTGGCGGGAGGCGTCGGGCGCGCCGCGCACGGCCTTTGCCGCCCATCTCTACAATGAGGCCTTCGCCATTCTCGGGCGACATCCGCGCCTGATCGAGCCGCTTGAACAGGTGTTCGGCGAAAAGGTCTACATGCATCAGTTCAAGGTGAACGCGAAGGCGAAGTTCACCGGCGATGTCTGGCAGTGGCATCAGGACTATGGCACCTGGCATCGCGATGACGGCATGCCCGAACCACGCGCGATGAACATCTCCGTGTTTCTCGACGAGGTCTTTCCCTTCAACGGTCCGTTGATGCTGATCCCGCGAAGCCACCGGCACGGGGTTCTGGACGCAAGCCACGACACCTCGACGACGAGCTATCCCTTGTGGACGCTCGACAATGACGCGGTGGAGAAGCTGGTGGAGGAGGGCGGTCTCGTTGCCCCCACAGGCAAACCGGGAGGTGTGTTGATGTTCCACGGCAATCTGGTGCATGGCTCTGCCGGCAACATCACGCCGTTTCCGCGCAAGATCGTCTATCTGACCCTCAATGCGGTCTCCAACCACATCCGCAAACCGACGCGCAAGGAGTGGATCGCGCATCGCGATTTCACGCCCATCGAGGCCTGTGACGACGATGCCTTGCTGCGTCATGCGCGCGGGCGAAGCGAGGCGGCGGAATAGGCCGCCCGGCGTCCAGGCCGCCAGCGGGCGGAAGACGGGCAGGGCGGGATCCCGCCTTGCCTTGTTCCTGCGTCTGGGACACAACGGGCGGTGGCCGATGCGGCCTTTCAACTGTCCTGACTGGCTGACGGCGCTTGCGTGATCCCGACATGACCCTGACCATCGTCACCGGCGCGGATGCGTCTTTCGCCCGGACGTTGGCGCAGTTCCTGATGAGCGTTCATCGCCGCCGCCTGCATCACGGTGCGCGCATCGCGGTCTATGATCTCGGACTGGGTGAGGCGTGGCGGGCGAAGATTGCCGCGCGGTACCCCTTCGCTGAGATCCTGCCGTTTTCCTTCGCCGACAAGCCGGCGCATGTAGCGGTCGAGGCCGGCGCATTTGCGTGGAAGCCCCTTGTGATCGCCGATGCGGCCGCCCGTTTCGGAGGCAGGCTTTTCTGGTTCGACAGCGCCACCCTGTTTCATGGCGATCTTTCCGAACCGCTCAGCGTCCTGGAAAAGGCCGGGGTCTACACGCTTGAAGGACAATCCAATCTGGCGCAGCGCTGCCGGAGCGAGGTGCGCGATTACCTGAAGGCGGATCCGGACGACTTGCACCGCAAGATCCGCATCGGTGGCGTGCTGGGGTTCGATTTCGACGCGCCAGCCGCGCGCGATCTTCTGGCAGAGTGGGCGAGGCTTGCGCTCGACCCTAACGCCTTTCGCCCGGCAGCGCCCGATCACAACGCCGATCAGGCGGTGTTGACGATCCTGCTCTTTCGTTTTGAGCGCGAAGGGCGATTGCGGCTGAATGCCGGCGACATCGATATCTCCTCCGCGCGCCCCGTGCGCTGGATGAGTTCGCGCAACAAGGTCGCCGCGCACCGGCCGCTGTGGATGGATCCCATGGTGCGCGCCGGTTACCGCGCCTACAAGATCGCAGACCGGATCAATCTGCGTTGGCAGGACTTCTACCGCCGTCGCGTGCTCGGGCTTCATCGCTGGCCGAAGGAGCACTTCCAGACCTATGTGATGCGCGCCGGCGATGCCGCACCGACACCGATCCCGGCGCCCGCGCTCAGCTATTACGCGGATCCGTTCCTGTGGCGCCGTGAGGGACGGCTGTGGCTCTTCGTCGAGGAGTTCGAGTATCCGGAACAGCTCGGGCGGCTGGTGGCGATGGAGCTGGACGACGATCTGCGGCCCGGCCCGGTACGGCCGGTGCTGCCGCTTCGCGAGCATGCCTCCTATCCGTTTCTCTTCGAGCATGATGGCCGGCTCTGCATGCTGCCGGAAACCTGCGCGCTCGGCGCGCTCGATCTCTATGTCTGCGAGCTGTTTCCCGATCGCTGGCGGCGGGTGCGCAGGCTGCTGGAGGGCGTCGATGCGGTCGACAGCGTGCTGTTTGAGCAGGGCGGCTGGTGGTGGCTTCTGACCAACGCCAAGCCGCTTGGCGCGGAGGGCGGACGGTCGCTGGCGCTCTACCGCATGCGCGATCCGGAAAGTGGCCCGCTGGAGCTGCATCCCGTCAACGCGCAAGGGGTTTTCGCGGACCGCGATCACGGATATGGCCGGGGTGCGGGCAGTCTGTTCCTTGACCCGGACGGACCGCTTCGCGTCCTGCAGAAGAACGACAACTACTACGGGCAGGCCGTGGAGGTGCGACGCATCATGGCGTTGAGTGAGGCCGACTACCGGGACGAGGCCGTCGATCCGGACCATCCCCTGGCCGCGCTTGCCACCCTCGTCTCGCCCCATCACATCAGCCTGCACGGCGATGCGGTCGCCTTCGACCTGCGCGACCGGTTGGGCTTTGTTTCCGGCCTTCCGTGGATCGGGCGAAAGCTCAATGCGATTGCGCCGGCTGCCAAGCGGTTTCTGGCGGGCGGGACCGGGATCGAGACGGCTGTTGCGCAGACCGTCAACCGTCTTGTGGCACTGGTCCGGCCAGCCGATGGCCGCCCACCGTCCAGCGATCGGCCAGGTGGCGAATGACGATCGTGTTGTTCCGGCTTTCGGGCGTGCCATCGCCGGAGTTGATCCGCCCGAGGCTCGTTGTCCGGTAGAGCGACTTCCGGCTCCATTGCTGAAAGCCGGCCCGACGCGCCGGGATGACGAATTTCGGCGCCGTGCAAAACCCGGAAATCCAGACATCGTCGACAAAGAAGGCAGCCTCCGGCGCGTCCCGGTGGGTCAGCATCGCGTCCATGTCGGGAAAGAAGCGCGGCCGGACCAGATAGCCGGAATAGCCTTGCAGGATGTCGATGGGGCGGGGGGCGCGAAGGCGCCGGGCCCGGATCGGCACCGGTGGCGTCATGTGGAGATTGGACCAGATCGTCGTCGGCCGGTCGATGAAGTCCGCCGGAACCACCCAGCCTGTCAGGCCGAAGGCGGCGTCCGGCATCGCCTGTGCGTGATGCGAGAGATCCGCCAGGAAGCTGCGGGGATAGATGCGGTCGTCGTCGACGACGACAATCGGCGTCTCCGCATCGACGGCGGTCAGCGTCGGGAACAGCTTGGTCGCGGGGCCGGCGTCGTCGCAGCGCACGATCCGGACCATCTTGAGCCCTTGGAGCCAGTCCGGGATCTCGTAGGCGCGGTTTTCGCGTCGGGAATGATGCGGAATGTTGAGGCGGATCTCGGCCGGCGGCAAGGTCTGGTCCAGCAGGCTTTTCAGCGTCATGCCCAGATTTGCGATGCGGCTCGGGATGGTGGAGAGCGTGACCACGATGTCGCTGCGAAGCTCCGTTTCGGCAGCCGTCGCATCCAGGTCGGCAAGGTTCAGTCGCGACAGCCGCCAGGTCCGCGCCAGATCCGGCAGCAGGGTTTCGCCCTCGAAGAAGTCGTGGACGAAAACGCCGGCGGCGGCCGTGGCGCCAAGGGCGGAAAGCGAGAGCGGAACGAGCAGCGACATGGGCGGGTGAAATGTCCGGACGGGTTGCGTGGGCGGACACTTGCCCTGACCCACCGTCGTGTCAAGGCTGGGCCGAGGCCGGGCCGAGGCTAAAGCGCCTGTTGCCAGTCGCGCACCGCCTCCAGCGGCCAGAGCAGCATCAGCACGTTGAGCGTGAGATTGTCGCGAATGACAATGGCGGCGATGATCTCCATCGCAAGCGCCAGTGCCACGGTCACCGCGACCGGCAGGCGCAGCGCGAGCCAGAAGCCGACGAGCATCCAGCCGATGTCGGCGACCGAATTGATGACGCTGTCGCCGGTGTATCCCACCGCGATCGTCGCTTCCCGGTAGCGGTCGATGATGATCGGGCTGTTTTCCAGGATCTCCCAGGCGGCCTCCAGAACCGTTGCGCCGACGGCGCGCCAGCCGATGCTCAGCCCGGGTGTCGCGACATGAAACAGCCAGTAGAAGAGGAAGCCGTGGATGATGTGCGAGGGCGTGTACCAGTCCGAGAGATGCTGGGAATTGTCCGAGGAAATCACGTCGCCGGTCCACAGCTTGATCTCGCCGCAGGTGCAGATCGGTACGCGCCCCATCGCCAGCAGGATGACGGCGGTGGCAATGACAACCACCAAAAGCGTGATCGTGGCGGGCCAGTGACGATACGGCGAGGACGGGGCAGGGGGCGACATGCGGGCAAAGGTTCCGAATCCAGACGGCAGGATCGCAACCCTAGCTGGTCGCGCAGGCTGAGCAATGCCCAAAGCGTACGTTCGCGCAATGCGACACTGGTATTTGGCGCGGCAAATGAATAGACCTGCGGGCAAAGGAAGGGCGCGCGCGACACGCGCCGCCATGCCCCAGGTTTCAAGGAGACGGCATGAGCCTCACCGAAAGTCAGCCCACCGCGACGCATGCCGGCGCGCAGGCGTCCTTCAAGACCCGCCGCACGTTTGCGATCATCTCGCATCCGGACGCCGGCAAGACCACACTGACGGAAAAGCTGCTCCTGTCGGGCGGCGCGATCCGGGCGGCCGGGCAGGTGCGTGCGCGCGGCGAGCGGCGGCGTGCGCGCTCCGACTGGATGAAGATCGAGCAGGAGCGCGGGATTTCGGTCTCGTCATCCGTGATGACCTTCGAGCGCGACGGCATCACCTTCAACCTGCTCGACACGCCGGGCCACGAAGACTTTTCCGAAGACACCTACCGCACGCTGACCGCCGTCGATGCGGCGGTCATGGTGATCGACGCGGCCAAGGGCATCGAGGCGCAGACTCGCAAGCTGTTCGAGGTCTGCCGCCTGCGCAACGTGCCGATCATCACCTTCGTGAACAAGAT
>PARB01000052.1 GCA_002709505.1 Paracoccaceae bacterium
CACCGGTCCGCAGTCGGCGGTGGAAATGGCGAGCGCGATGCCCGCGCGATTGGTCACAAGCGCGTCGCCGCGCGGCTGGTCGGCGATGTCCCAGGGCGTCTCGACGGGGATCGCATCGGCGGAATGATGCTGGTGCGGCGAGACCAGCGCGCCCGGCGCGACCTTTAGAAGGGCTGCGACCCTTGCCCGGTTTTCCAGCACCGCGCTGCGATCGTCCTTCGATCCGAGGCCGACGTTCAGCGACGCGTAGATCCCGCGCGAGACGCCGCCGGCGCGGGTGAAGAAACCATGGACAATGCCGTCCAGGCGGCCGAGATCGGGAGAGGTCAGCATGGAGTGCGATTTGCCTTGAATGTCCGGCCTTTGGAAGTTTCGCGATGGTGGTCGCTGCCGGATGGCATGTCAATCGCACCGGGCAAGATCATGCCGCGTCGAAGGCCGCCAGCCGGACGTCCTGCGGCGCGACCGCCATCACCTTGAACAGCTCGCCCATCTGGTCGGGTGCGGCGAGGCGTTCCACGTCGTCGCGGATGCCCTCCTGCTCGGCCAAAGACCGGCCGGCGCCGAGCTGGCCGGCGCGTTCCAGCAGGCCGAGCCTGAGCAGGAAGTCGCCTTGCGTCATCAGCGGACGGGCGGCGACCGGGGGAGCCTTCGCCGCACGGGCCAGCGCCTCGAAATTCACATGCGCGGTGAGGTCGGCCTTGCCCGGCGTCTCCAGCACCGGAACCGGCTTGTGGTTTCGAACCGCCTGCAGGGTCTCGCCGACGGCGGTTTTTCCATAGCCGTAGTCGACGACGAGGGCGGCCCCGCCCTGTCCGGCTAGCCGCCCGGCGAGATCCTGCATGATCGCATTCGCCACCGGCTGGGTTTCCAGCACCGCGCCCTCGGGGGCGGTCTTCAGCTGCGGCGGCAGATCGGCCTCGTCGAGGCTGGCAAGCCCGGCCTGAAACCGCAGGCCGCCCGTCTCGTCCAGGCCGATGCAGCGCTCGCGCCAGCCGGCGCCGCCCTGCACGAACTGGCGGATCGGCAGCGCGTCGAAAAACTCGTTGGCGACGATCAGCAGCGGCCTGTCGTCGGGCAGGGTGGCGGTGCTGTCGTGCCAGCGGATGGTGACGCCGGTGTCTTCCAGCGTCTTTTTCTGGGCGGCGCGCAGGCGCGGGCTGGTTTCCACCAGATGGAGCGTCAGCGCCTTCAAGAACGCCGGGCGGAGCCGGGCGACGCGCAGCATGTCCGCGCTCAGCGTTCCCCGCCCGGGACCGAATTCGACCAGCGCGACAGGATCGGGCGCGCCCATCGCTTCCCAGGCATGAACGATCCAGGCGCCGAGGATCTCGCCGAACAGCTGGCTGACCTCCGGCGCGGTGATGAAGTCGCCGGATCGGCCGAAGGGTTCGGCCTGCATGTAGTAGCCATGCTCCGGGTCGCCGAGACAGCGGGCCATATAGTCGCTGACCGGCATCGGCCCTTGCGTTTCGATCAGCCGCACGATCCGGTCGAGAAGCGGGGAGGCGGGCATGTCAGGCATCGGACTTCGGCTGGGGATCGCGCGGCGCGCCTTCGGGGACGGCCGGCTTGCGCAGGGCGTAGGCAATGGCCAGTCCGCCGGCGATCGCCATCGGCAGCGAAAGCAGGATGCCCATGGTCAGGCCCGGGCCGAGATAGCCGATATGGGCGTCGGGCACGCGGAAGAACTCCACGAAAATGCGCGACAGGCCATAGCCGAGCGCGAAGAGGCCGGCGACCACCCCGGGCCGGCGCAAGCCGCCGCGCGCGACCGCGATGCGCACGATGACGAGAAGCAGGAGACCTTCGAGTGCTGCCTCGTAGAGCTGGCTCGGATGGCGCGGCTCGGGGCCGGCGCCGGGAAAGACGAAGGCCCAGGGCACATCCGTCGTCCGGCCCCAGAGTTCGGCATTGATGAAATTGGCGATGCGGCCGAAGAACAGCCCGATGGGCGCGACCGCGCCGGCGAGGTCGAACAGCGTCCACAGCGGAATGCCGCGCCGCCAGGCAAAGAGCGCCATCGCCGCGACCACGCCGAGAAACCCGCCGTGGAAGGACATGCCGCCGGACCAGACCGCGAGCGCCTCCAGCGGGTTTTGCAGGTAATAGGCGGGCGCGTAGAACAGCACATAGCCGAGCCGTCCGCCCAGGATCGTGCCGAGCGTCGCATAGACCACGAAATCGTCCACATCCACCAGCGAGGGGCGGATCTGCGCGCCCCACAGCTTGTCCGAGGTGACCAGCGCGCGCATCGACCACCAGCCGATGAGCAGGCCGGCGATATAGGCGAGCGCGTACCAGCGAATCGCGAAGGGACCGAATTCGATCAGCACCGGATCGATGGTGGGGAAGGGCAGGACGAGCGTCGGCATGGGATCTCCGGTTGAACGGCCGGCGGCCGGGACGGGTGCGGCGCGACGGTGCCGCCGAATGGAGGCTACCGTCAAGCGCATGCGAATGCGGTATATTCGCGGCACGTGACGATTTGCCGTTTGCCAGGTGTTTCGCCCGCGGGCAAAGCGCATTACCTAAGTGACAGGATCAGGGCGGCCGGGGCGGTCGCCCATGCAAGAAGGATATTTCGCGATGACACAGGGACCCAACCGCGTTCTCGACGATCTCGCCAAGCTGATGACCGATGCCGCCGGTGTGGCACAGGGCGCGCGCCGCGAGGTCGAAACGGCGTTTCGTGCCCAGGCGGAGCGGTTCCTGGCGGACATGGATCTGGTCAAGCGCGAGGAGCATGACGTCGTGCGCGACATGGCGGCCAAGGCGCTCGACATGGTCGAGGCGCTGGAGGCGCGGGTCGCCGAGCTCGAGGCCGCAAGCGGGAAGCCTGCGGACCGCACGCCGCCCGCCAACGACGACTGACCCCAGGGTCGCACCATCGTTCTTCCGTCCGACGCCTTTGTCGCTCCGGCCCCGGCCGGGGCGGTTCGATGCGCCGTTTTGCCGGTCGCGCGGGCTTGGCGCCGCGTCCGGTGTCGTCCACAGGCGCAACAGGGTAAATGAAAGGTGAACATATCTTCGCGTCACTTTCTGCCTATATACTGGGAGTGCGCAAAGATTCGCGGTTGATTGCCGCAGGCAGCGTCCGGGGTTTCCATCGACGGTGCCAGGCCACGCACAGGCCAGGATCCTGCGGACCGACACGGGCGGACACGCTTCCCGTTTGAGGGGCGGTGCTCCGCAAGCCGAGAGGAACGATGATGAGCCTCATCGACATCGAGTTCGAACGGCCCGCCAATCCCGTCGATACGATTGAGCATATCGCCGCCATCAACGACTGGTCCTTCGAGCGCTCCTGCGAGGAAGAGATCACGATTTCGGTCGCCGGCGGCTGGTGCGACTATCATGTCTCGTTTTCCTGGATGGAAGACCTGGAGGCGCTGCACCTGGCCTGCGCCTTCGATCTCAAGGTGCCGGATCCGCGGCGCACCGAGGTCGTGCGGCTTCTGGCGCTCGTCAACGAGCAGCTGTGGATGGGGCATTTCGACCTGTGGAACCGTGAAGGCGTGGTGATCTTTCGCCAGTCGCTGCTGCTTGCCGGCGGCGCGGAGGCAACCTCCAAGCAGATCGAGGGACTGCTGACGACGGCGCTGGAGGCTTGCGAGCGCTACTATCAGGCGTTCCAGTTCGTGGTCTGGGCCGGAAAGACGGCGGCCGAGGCCATTGACACCGCCTTGTTCGAGACTGCGGGGGAAGCATGAGTTTTTCGAAGACGCGGCCGCTCGTTCTGGTGGGCGCGGGCAAGATGGGCGGCGCCATGCTCGCCGGCTGGATCGCGTCGGGAACCGATCCGGATTCCATTCTCGTGATCGATCCGAAGCCCTCCGACGAGCTGCTTGCGATGGCGTCGGACAAGGGGTTTCGCAAGGAGACGAAAGTCCCCGAGGGCGTGACCGCCGGCGTGCTCCTGCTGGCGCTGAAGCCGCAGATGATGGCCGAAGCGCTCGACGCGCTCAAACCCGCCGCCGATGCGGACACGCTGGTGATCTCGGTCGCCGCCGGCACGCCGGCTTCGGTGTTCGAGGAGGCTTTCGGCGATGCGGCCGTGGTGCGGGTCATGCCGAACACGCCCGCCCAGGTCGGGCGCGGGATGAGCGTGGCCTTTGCCAATGCGCGCACCAGCGACGCGCAGCGCGAGACGGTCGACATGCTGCTCGCCGCCATCGGCGCCTCGGCCTGGATCGAGAGCGAAGACCAGATGGATGCGGTCACCGCCGTCAGCGGATCGGGCCCTGCCTATGTGTTCTATCTCACCGAGGCGCTTGCCGCCGCCGGCGTCAAGGCCGGCCTGCCGGAAGAGCTGGCGATGACGCTGGCGCGCCAGACCGTCTGCGGCGCGGGCGAGCTCATGTACCAGGTGGAGACGCCGGCTGCGGAATTGCGCCGCAACGTGACCTCGCCCAATGGCACCACGGCGGCGGCGCTCGGCGTCCTCATGGCCGAGGACGGGCTGCAGCCGATCATGGATGCCGCGGTCGCGGCGGCACGCAAGCGCTCGCAGGAACTGGCCGGCTGAACGCACCGGATGATCGGGGCGGAAATCTGCGCTCCTGGATGACGCTTTGCGTCGCACCCACTGGCGCTCGCGACGGTTTGCCCCAATGTAACAGGCAGGCCCGCAGTCCCGCGCATTCAGGAGGTTCCCGCATGGCAACCCAGAAGACCAAGCAGAAGATCGTCGCCGCCTTCCTTTCGCTCCTGGCGGAAAAGGGCTGGTCCGGCTTCGACATGAGCGATGTCGCCGAGGCGGCCGGCGTCAAGCTCTCGGTCCTGAGAGGCGCATTCGCCTCCAAGACCGCCTGTTTCAGTGCGTTTCTCGCCGACATCGACCAGAAAGTGCTCGACAGCGTCGATCCCGACATGACCGACGAGCCGGCGCGCGACCGCCTGTTCGACGTGCTGATGAGCCGGCTCGATGCCCTGCAGCCGCATCGCGAGGCGGTGCGCGCGTTGATGGCAGCGGCCCGCAAGGATCCGCAACTGGCGTTGACGCTCAATGGAGAGGCGCGGATGTCGCAGCGCTGGATGCTGACGGCGGCGGGCCTGCCGTCGTCGGGCTTTCGCGCGCAGATGATCGCGCAGGGGCTGGTGGTCGCCTTTTCCCGGGTGGTCGAGGTATGGCTCGACGACGAGGATCCGGGTTTTGCGCGCACCATGTCCGCCCTCGACAAGCAGCTCGACGACGGCGAGGTCTGGCTGTCGCGCCTCGACCGGGCGGCGGGCTTCCTCAAGCCGCTTGTGCGCCGCGCCCGCACATCCCCGCGCAACGAGCGGCCCTCGGGCGACCCGGAATCGCCGGCTTCCCCCTCGGCTGCCTGAGCGATAAGGTGGCGCGGTTCGGGCAATGTCGTTCCGGACCGCGTGTTCCACCAGACAGTTAGACCAAGCCATGAGTTCATCAGACACCGGCGGCGGGCCCGTCTCGCCCCCGCTTGATTTCGACACCTTCCTGAAAGTGGACATTCGCGTCGGCCGGATCGTCGAGGCGGAGCCGTTTCCCGAGGCGCGCAAGCCCGCGATCAAGCTCAGGATCGACTTCGGCGACGAGCTTGGCATCAAGAAGTCGTCCGCCCAGATCACGACGCACTATGCGCCGGAGGACCTCGTCGGGCGACAGGTGCTCGCGGTGGTCAATTTCCCGCCGCGCCAGATCGGGCCGATGATGTCGGAGGTGCTGACCCTTGGCGTGCCGGATGCGGACGGCGAGGTGGTGCTGTTGCGCCCCGACCTGGACGTGCCGCTCGGCGGGCGGCTGTACTGATTCTTGCCGGGACGTCGGGCGTTCGGCCTGATCGCCCGCCTTACAGCGGAATGCGCACGCGCGCGCTCAGGCCGCCCAGCTTCTCGCTCTGTCCCAGCATGATGTCGCCGCCGTGGCCGCGCACGATGTCGCGGGCGATGGCGAGTCCCAGCCCGCTGCCGCTTGCATCCTGATTGCGCGCCTGGTCGAGCCGGTAGAACGGGCGGAAAACGCTTTCGCGTTCGTCCTCCGGGATGCCGGGGCCGTCGTCCTCGACGATGACTGTCAGCCAGCCGTCGGCGTGGCGCACGTCGATGTTCAGCCGGTCGCCGTAGCGCGCCGCGTTGGTGACCAGATTCGCAAGCGCACGCTTGAAGGCGATCGGCTTCACCGTGACGAAGGGGTCGCCGACGAAGGTCGACGTGACGGTGGCGTCGAGGATCTCGGCTTCCGTTTCCAGTTCGTCCACGACCAGCGACAGGTCGGTCGGCTGGGCCTGTTCGTCGCCGTCGCCGCGGGTGAAGGCCAGATAGTCCTCCAGCATGGTCTTCATCTCGTCGACGTCATGCTGGAGCGCGCGCACCTCCTCGCTGTCCTTGAACAGGGCGAGCTGCAGGCGGAACCGCGTCAGGATGGTGCGCAGGTCATGGCTGACGCCGGCGAGCATGGTGGTGCGCTGTTCGATCTGGCGCTCGATCCTGCGGCGCATCTCGATGAAGGCCTGGGAGGCGCGGCGCACCTCCAGCGCTCCGCTCGGGCGGAAATCGTCGATCGGCCGGCCCTTGCCGAATTCCTCCGCCGCCGTCGCGAGCCGCTCCACGGGCCTTGTCTGGTTGCGCAGGAACAATAGCGCGATCACCACCAGCACCAGCGATGTGGACACCATCCAGACGATGAAGATATGCGAGTTGGAGGCATAGGTCTGGCTGCGTCTGGCAATCACGCGCAGCACGTTCTTTTCCAGCTTGATGCGGATCTCGACGAAGCTGGAGCGCCCGACGGTGTCGATCCAGAACGGCCGGCCGACCACCAGGCTGATCTGTTCCGACAGATAGAGATCGACGATGTCGAAGAAGGGTTTCGGGCGCGGTGGCGGCAGGGGTTCCGGCGGCAGCACTGTGACCGAAAGCGCCAGGTCCTGGCGCGCCATCTCGGTGATGCGCTCGAAGCCCTCGTCCTGCGGGTAGGTCTCCATCACGCTGATCAGCAGCGCGATTTCCCGCGCCACTGCCTGCGACAGGCGCTGGGTAACGAGATCGTAGTGCCGCTCCATGAAGACGAAGGCGAGCACCGCCTGCATGATCACGATCGGCACGACGATGATCAGCAGCGTGCGCGAGAACAGCCCCTTGGGCATGCGCCTGTAGAGCGCTTTCGACAGCGCGCGATAGGGCGTTGCCAGAAGATCGAGGGCGCGCCGGACCGGCCCGGGCAGGCGGGGACGCATTCGTTTCACCCTGTCGGAAACCGTCGCGATCGCGGCCGCGATCCGCGCGCCTAGTCGCATACGAGCCGGTATCCGATCCCGCGCACCGTCTGCAGATAGATCGGATTGCCGGGATCGGTCTCGATCTTGCGGCGCAGGCGGTTGATCTGCACGTCGACGGTGCGCTCGCCGAGGCCGCTGTCGTCGCCGACGATCTCGTTGCGCGGCACGGTGTCATTGGGCTTTTCGGCGAAGAGCGACAGGATCTCCTTCTCCCGGTCGGTGAGACGGACGATCTCCTCGCCGCGCTTCAGTTCGCGCCGCGCCGTGTCGAACACGAAGGGTCCGAAGCGCACGTCCGCCGGCAGTTCGGCCGCCGGCGTGGCGCGCCGGCGCAGGATCGCGCGCAGCCGCAGCAGCAGTTCGCGCGGTTCGAACGGCTTGACCAGATAGTCGTCGGCGCCCGCCTCCAGCCCGGCGATCCTGTCGGTCGCGTCGGAGCGCGCGGTCAGCATCAGGATGGGGACGTCGCTGCTGTCGCGCAGATGGGCGGCGAGTTCCAGCCCGCTTTCTCCCGGCATCATCACATCGATGATCAGCAGGTCGAACTCCAGGCCGGCGAGGCTGCGGCGCGCGTCCGCGGCGCTTGGGGCTGCGGTGATGCGAAAGCCGTTTTCCGTCAGGAAGCGGCGCAGCAGCGTGCGGATCCGGCTGTCGTCGTCGACGAGCAGCAGATGCGGGGCGTCGTCGTCGGGCGGGCTTGCGGCGGTCCTTTCGGCGAGATCGGCGGTCACGGCGCTTGATCCTTGTTGTGTCCGATGAGCTGCGCCACATCCGCGCGCTGATCGGGATCGATCATGTTGTAGAGGAAGCTTCGCGCGGCTTCCCGGCCTTCCTGTGGCAGATCGGCGAGTGCTGAGCGGATGCGCTCGGCCTGCAGCCGCATCAGCCTGAGCGCCAGCGCATGACCGCGCTCGGTTGCAAACAGCAGGCGTTCGCGCCGGTCGACCGGGCCGGGCTCCTGCAGGATGTAATCCTCCTCCACCAGTTGTTTCAGCACGCGCGCCAGGCTTTGCTTGGTGATGCTCAGGATCGCGAGCAGATCCGTCACCCGCAGGCCCGGGTTCCGGCTGACGAAATGCAGCACCCGGTGATGGGCGCGGCCGAATCCGAATTCGGCAAGGGCGGCGTCCGGATCGGAGGTGAAGTCGCGGTAGGCGAAGAACAGCAGTTCGATCATGTCGATCGGCACGTCGGACGGCGCCGGCCGCGCCGGTGACGGCCGGTCGACGGAAAGCGAGAAATTTACGTCAGTCATATTGACTTATTTCCGACCGATTGTTACACATTGCCTGCCTTTCGCGAAATGATCGTACACAGTCACTCCGAATGTGTTCTTCTTGTTGTTCGCGGAGCGAAACGGCGCGGCTTTTCTGGCCGGCAGGGCGGGATTTCGACGACTTCCAGCCCGGCCGACAGGACCCGGCGTCAGCATACAAACACTTGACGCACCGCGCAAAGTCGTGAATTCGGCTGGTCGGAACGACGTCACGGGACGGCGACGCCCTGCGTCGCGCAAACACAGACAGGCGGGACAAGCCCGCTGATATTGCGGGAGAATTCGACATGGCACATTTGCCGTTTGATCAACTCGAAGGCGAAATCTGGTACGACGGCGCGTTCGTTCCCTGGGCCGATGCCAAGCTGCACGTGCTGAGCCACGGCCTGCATTACGCCAGCAGCGTTTTCGAGGGCGAGCGCGCCTATGGCGGCGAGGTGTTCAAGCTCGACGAGCACACGCAGCGCCTGCATGATTCCGCATCGATCCTGGGCTTCGAGATCCCCTATGACGCGGAGACCATCAACGCCGCCACCCGCGAGCTTCTGACCCGCATGAAACTGGTCGATGCCTATGTGCGACCCGTCGCCTGGCGCGGCAGCGAGATGATGGGCGTGTCGGCGCAGAACAACACCATCCACCTGGCGATCGCCGCCTGGGAGTGGCCGAGCTACTTCAAGCCGGAAGAGCGGCTGAAGGGCATCCGCCTCGACATGGCGAAATACCGCCGCCCCGACCCGGCGACGGCGCCGTGCCGCTCCAAGGCCGCCGGCCTCTACATGATCTGCACGCTGTCCAAGCACGAGGCGGAGCGCAAGGGCTATGCCGATGCGCTGATGCTCGACTGGCGCGGCCAGGTGGCGGAAGCGACCGGCGCCAACGTGTTCTTCATCAAGGACGGCAAGATCCACACGCCGACGCCGGACTGTTTCCTCGACGGCATCACCCGCCGCACGGTCATCGACCTCGCCAAGCGGCGCGGCTTCGAGGTGATCGAGCGGGCGATCCTGCCGGACGAGATGGCGGAGTTCGAGGCCTGCTTCCTGACCGGAACGGCGGCGGAAGTGACGCCGGTCTCCGAGATCGGTCCCTACAGCTTCCAGGTCGACGCGATCTCGCGCACGCTGATGGAAGACTACCACGCCGAGGTCCAGCCTCAGGCGGCGGCGAAGGTGGCGGCTGCGGGATAATCTCCACCGGCAATCGTTCGTTGAGACACGCGCCCCGTCAGACCCCGGTCTGGCGGGGCGTTTTCGCTTCAGCCGGGGGAAGCGCGGCCGCCGGCGCGGGCTGGGTCGTCTGGAACAGCCGGCCCTTCTCGGTGATGAAGACGATCACCAGCGCGCTGGCGCCGAAGGTGGCGAAACCGAGCGCGAGCGGCACCACCGTGCCGTCGTAGTTCTGGCCGACGAAGAAGCCGCAGATTGCGCCGGCGAGCGTCGTCACGAAGCCGAGCACTGAGGAGCCGGTTCCGGCGATGTCGCCAAGCGGCTCCATGGCGATGGCATTGAAGCTCGGGCCGATGAAGCCGAAGATGAACAGGGTGATCGCCAGCATCGCGGTGAAGGCATAAAGGTTCTCGGCGATCCAGATGGCGGTGACCGCCTGGACGAGGCTGATCGCGACAAAGGCCACCAGCGCCCAATGCGATAGCGGACGCAGTCCGATGCGCTCGACAAGCGAGGCATTGACGAAGGAGGCCGCGGACATGGCGAGGCCGATCACCGCGAAGACCGCCGGAAATGCCGCGCCGACGCCGAAGGTTTCCACGAAGATCTGCTGGGCGGAGGCGATGAAGCCGAACAGGGCACCGAAGATCAGGCCGGTGGCGCACATATAGCCAAGGGTGATGCGCGTGGTGACGGTCTTGAGGTAGGCGGCGAGGACCGAGCGGGCGGTGACCGGTTGCCGGCGCGCGGCCGGCAGGGTTTCCGGCAGGCGCGCGCCGCACCAGATCAGCATCAGGATGCCGCCGAGCGTGAGCAGCAGGAAGATCGCGCGCCAGGGTGCCACGAACAGGATGATCTGGCCGATCGACGGGGCGAAGATCGGCACCACCATGAACACCATCATCACCAGCGACATGACCCGGCCCATCTGCCGCCCGGAATAGCTGTCGCGGACGATCGAAACCGCGACGACCCGGGGGGCGGCGCAGCCGATTCCCTGCACCAGCCGCGCGGCCAGGAGATGGTTCATGTCATTGGCGAAAATGGAGAAAACGCCGGCGACCGCATAAAGCGCAAGTCCGCCGAGCAGCACCGGCCGGCGGCCGTAGCGGTCCGATATCGGACCGTAGAAGAGCTGTGCCGCGCCGAAGCCGACGAGATAGGCGACCAGCACCTTCTGGCTGTCGTTCTCGTTGAGCACGGCCATGGCCGCGCCGATGTCCGGAAGGGCCGGCAGCATGATGTCGATGGCCAGCGAATTGAGCGCCATCAGCGAGGCGATCAGGGCGACGAACTCGCGAAAGGAAATGCCGGGGTGTGGCTCCGCGGCTGCGGGGCCTGGCGCAATCGGAGAATGCATGAGTGGTCCTGGCTGGGCAAAAGGCCGCCAAACGGGGATGGCAACAAACGGAAACTGTTCGAATTCGATATAGAATTCGTCGAAACGCCTGTCCGGTCAAGCCATGCGGCCGGCAAACCCCGGACCGGCGCCGGGCTCTCCTGCAAGCCGTTGTCGGCGCGACGTCAGCGTGACCAGCGGTCGGCGGCCTTCTTGTCGGCCTCGCGCGCGTCGACCCAGCCGCCGGTGCCGCCGTCGCGCAGATGTTCCTTCTTCCAGAAGGGGGCGCGGGTCTTGAGATAGTCCATCAGGAAATCGGCGGCCTGGAAGGCGGCGGCCCTGTGGCGCGAGGCCGCGACGACCAGAACGATGTTCTCCCCCGGCGCGATCTTGCCGTGCCGATGGATCGCCGTCAGTCCGGTGACCGGCCAGCGTGCGGTCGCGTCGCGCGCGATCCGTTCGATCTCGGCTTCCGCCATGCCCGGATAATGTTCCAGTTCCAGCGCCGACAGCCGGCCGCCTTCGTCCCGGCACAGGCCGGTGAAGCTCACCACGGCACCGACATTGGGATCGGCCGCCGAAAGCCGTTCGATCTCGCGCGCGGTGTCGAAATCCTCACGCTGGATGCGCACCGTGATCGCGGCCTGCGGGCGGTCGTCCTGCGGTGCGTCCCTGTCGGCGGGGTGGGCGTGTGTCGTCATCTGTCGTCGTCCGGCCGCATGCGGCTCACCCGCCGGTCATCGGCGGAAAGAAGGCCGCCTCGCGGGCGCCATTCAGCGGTGCGTCATGGTCGACATGTTCCTGGTCGAGCGCGACCTTGATCGCGTCGCGTTCGGCAAACGCCCCGGCATAGGCCTCGTCGCGGGCCGAGAGCCAGTCGATCAGCGCGCCGACGGTCGCCACATCGTGAGGGACCTCGATGGTCTCCGCGTCGCGTCCGATGCGTTCGCGCACCCAGGCGAAATAGCGCAACTGCATGTCGTGCCCCGTGAGTTAATCGGTCATCAGGTGGCCGATGCCGGCCCGGAAATAGTCGTAGCCGGTATATAGGGTCAAAATGGCGGCGATCCAAAGGGCGGAGAGCCCGAGAAGCTGTGTGCCGGGCAGGACCGCCTCGCCGGCGGGACCCGCCAGGAGCAGGGCGATGGCGACCAGCTGCACCGTGGTCTTCCATTTTGCCAGCCGCGTCACCGGCACGCTGACGCGCAGCACGGCGAGGAACTCGCGCAGGCCCGAAACGAGGATCTCGCGGCACAGGATGATGGCAGCGGCGATCATCGACCAGCCGCCGATGTCGCCCTTGCCGGCGAGCAGCAGCAGGCAGACCGCGACCAGCAGCTTGTCGGCGATCGGGTCGAGCATCTGTCCGAGCCGGGACTGTTGTTGCCAGGCACGCGCAAGATAGCCGTCGAAGAAGTCGGTTATGGCGGCGACAATGAAGATCCCGAGTGCGATCCAGCGGGCCGTATATCCCGGAAAATACAGGCAGATCATCACCGCCGGCACGGCAAGGATGCGCCCGTAGGTCAGGATGTTCGGCAGGTTCCAGACATGGGATCGCGACATTGCTTGGACACTATGCCTTGTATGGGGGAGACGTCGGGTCTGATCCTTCAAGCATGTTGACCGGGAAACGTCAATTGCGCATACGGGCAGCCGAAATTCCGGCGAAGGCCCGGGCTGGATCGGTGAAAATTCGCAAAGCGGCCCTTTGTCGGGACCGGTCGTCTGCCCGATAGTGCGCCTTGTCAGGATTTCAGCGACACGGGGTCTTCATGAGCGTTTCGACCAATCATCTCGGCCAGCCGATCGGGTTCCCGCTTCCCGACTGGAGCCCGCGTCCGCATCCGCCCCGAACGGCGATGGAGGGCCGGCTCTGCCGGGTCGAGCCGTTCGACCTGGCGCGTCACGCGGGCGATCTCCACGCGGCCTATTCGCAAGATCGCGAGGGCCGGATCTGGACATATCTGGGCTATGGCCCGTTTGCCGACGAAGCCGCTTATCGCCGCTTCGCCGAGGCGACCTGCTGCGGTGACGATCCGCTGTTTCACGCCGTTGTCGACAGCGCCTCGGGCCGGGCGCTGGGCGTGGCGAGTTTCCTGCGCATCGATCCGGCGAATGGCGCCATCGAGGTCGGCCACATCAATTTCGCCCCCGCCCTGCAAAAGAGTGCGCTGGCCAGCGAGGCGATGTATCTGATGATGCGCCGGGTGTTCGACGAGCTCGGCTACCGGCGCTACGAATGGAAATGCGACGCCCTCAACGCCGGCTCCATGCGCGCCGCGCGGCGGCTCGGCTTCACCTATGAGGGCACCTTCCGCCAGGCGATGGTCTACAAGGGGCGCAACCGCGACACGGCGTGGTTCTCGGTGACCGACGCGGAGTGGCCGGCGCTCAAACGCGCGTTCGAGGCGTGGCTTGCACCGGCGAATTTCGACGCCAGGGGGCGGCAATTTATCTCGTTGGCCAAATTTTGTTCACCTGATGCATTCGGTGCGAAAACCACATCTAAATCAATTAAAAAGAGATGAGTTAAGAACTGCAGAAAAATCTCCGAAATTCATTTACCTACTATAACTCAAACTGATACTGAATATCAGTGAGATGTTTTTCCCTATCTCAAATGCATATATATCGATCATATACATAAATAGAATATATTCTATGGTCGAAAATTTCCTAACAATCCAATAAGCGCACCTGCGCCAAAAGCTGAAATTGCAATTAGATTGTTGATAAGACTCTCATGTAGAGAATTATTTGCGTCGCCGTAATTTACTACGAGCCATACAGCCGTTCCTCCGCTCACCAACGTGAGAAAGAATACGATGGCCAAAACTAGAATTGGTATTTTGGGTCTGTTTCTCATGCCTTGCAACCCATTCTGCGAGCTGCAAGACACAATTCGGGCGTCGGCAGCTGATTAACATGATTATATGTTAATTTAGCTGCGACTTTTGCTTAACTAATCTGGGGCAAGTGGTTCAGTAAACAACATATTTGCACCATATTTTCACAAGCATCAGATTTTTATAGCATTGAATGAATTTGAATTCAACTACGTTTTGTCATCTATGGTTGTCTTATTCAAGTCACGCACTCCAAGAGTCAACGTGCTGCCAATACATAAGTCATGTGAAAATAGGTAGGCTAAGTAAAAACTAGTTTTCTGGAATCTAGCTTTTCGCAACGCGTCCTTTTAAGCCGCAGCCTGGAAGAGCTGCGCGCCGGCTGACGGGCCGGTCCGGCGTCAGGCGAAGATGCGCTCGCCCTGCTCGTCGATGATCTGTTTGGCCTTGCGCAGGCTGAACTCCGCCGCCTCGTCGCGGCCGGGCACCTGGTCGGCGCGGATGAAACTGTGTTCGCGGCGTTCGCCGTCGGGGCCCTCGCGAAAGATCCGGCCGGCGACCTGCCATTGTCCGTTGCGCTGGGTCGGGGCGGGCACGATGGTGAAGCCCTTGTAGTCGACGGGCGGGAATTCCACGCTGGACGCGCGCTTCTCGCCGCCGCCGCCGAACAGTCCGCCGAAGATCTTGCCGAATACCATTAGTGCTCCTTCGACAGGCCGTCTCTTCGGCCCGTCCTCCTCGTCTCAATGCGGGGGATCGCCCGCGTCCGCCAGTTGCCGTCGCGACCAGTGTCGGCGGCACAGGGAAACATAGCGATCCTCGCCGCCGATCACCACCTGTTCCCCGTCCTCGAGGATTTCGCCCGACGGGCCGAGCCGGGCGACCATCGTCGCCTTGTGCCCGCACCAGCAGATCGTCTTGACCTCGCGCAGCGTGTCGGCAATCGCCAGAAGCGCCGCGCTTCCGGGAAAGAGCTTGCCCTGGAAATCGGTGCGCAGCCCGTAGCACATCACCGGAATGCCCAGGTCGTCGGCGACGCCGGCGAGCTGCCAGACCTGCGCCTCGCTCAGGAACTGCGCCTCGTCGACGAAGACGCAGTCGATGCGCGTCTCGTCGCGCCGTCCGGAAATATGGGCACGCAGGTCGGTATCGCTCTCGAACAGGTCGGCGTCGCAGGCCAGACCGATGCGCGAAGCGATGCGCCCGCGCCCCGACCGGTCGTCGAGCGCCGCGGTCATCAGCAGCGTGTGCATGCCGCGTTCGCGGTAGTTGTAGGCCGCCTGCAGCAGGATCGTGGACTTGCCGGCGTTCATCGAGGAATAGCTGAAATAGAGTTTGGCCATGGTTCCGGTCCGGATGTTTCCGGCCATCTTGCCCGGATTCGGCCTGTTGCCCGCGCTGCCGGCCGGATTTTGCACAGCAAATCCCGGTGGCCGGCGCGCGCCCTATTCGTGGAAGTGGTCGTAGATCGTGCGGGCGACGGATTCCGACACGCCCTCGACTGCCATCAGGTCTTCCATGCCGGCGCGCGACACCGCCTTGGCGGTGCCGAAATGGCGCAGCAGCGCGCGCTTGCGGCTCGGGCCGATGCCGGCGATGTCGTCGAGCGGGCTCTTGGAGATGTCCTTCTTGCGCCGCGCGCGATGCGAACCGATGGCAAAGCGGTGCGCCTCGTCGCGTAGCCGCTGGATGAAATAGAGCACCGGATCGCGCTCCGGCAGCATGAAGGACGGCTTGCCGGGGATGAAGAATTTCTCGCGACCCGCATCGCGGTCCGGCCCCTTGGCGATGCCGATCAGCGGCACGTCGTCCAGCCCGAGCTCGGCAAGCGTCTCGCGCGCGGCATTCAGCTGGCCGATGCCGCCGTCGACAAACACCACATCCGGCCAGGCCGGGATGGCGGCGGGATCGACGGCCTGCGCGGCTTCCTCGGCCCCGGTCTCCGGCATGGCGGCGTCCGCGGTCGAGGCGGCGGCGACGGGCCGTTCGTCGCCATGTTCCCGCACGAGCCGCGAGAAGCGCCGCTTCAGCACCTCGCGCATCATGCCGTAGTCGTCGCCGGGGACGAGGTCCTCCGACTTGATGTTGAACTTGCGGTAATGCGCCTTTGCGAAGCCTTCCGGCCCGGCGACGATCATGCCGCCGACGGCGTTGGTGCCGGAGATATGCGAGTTGTCGTAGACCTCGATCCGGCGCGGCGTCTCGCTGAGGCCGAAGACCTCGCCCAGCCCCTTGAGCAGGCGCGCCTGGCTGCTCGTTTCCGCAAGCCGGCGGCCGAGCGCCTCGCGGGCGTTCTTCATCGCGTGTTCGACCAGCTCGCGCTTTTCGCCGCGCTGGGGAACGGCGACCTCGACCTTGTGGCCCATGCGTTCGCCGAGCGCTGCCGCCAGCAGCGGGCGTTCGGCAATGTCATGCGACAAGAGCAGCAGGCGCGGAGCGGGCTTGTCGTCGTAAAACTGCGCGAGAAAACTCTCCAGCACCTCGGCCTCGCCGAGCGACTTGTCGGCGCGGGGAAACTGGGCGTAGTTGCCCCAGTTCTGGCCGGTGCGAAAGAAAAACACCTGGATGCAGGTCTGTCCGCCTTCCTGATGGATGGCGAAGACGTCGGCCTCTTCAACTGTGCGCGGGTTGATGCCCTGATGCGACTGGACATGCGACAGCGCGGCCAGCCGGTCTCGGTAGATCGCGGCACTCTCGTAGTCGAGCGCTTCCGCCGCCTGCTCCATCTGGACGGCGAGTTCCTTCTTCACGATCTGGCTGCGCCCGGAGAGAAACGCCTTCGCCTCGGCGACGAGACCGGCGTAATCCTCCGGCGAGATCTCGCCGGTGCAGGGCGCGGCGCAGCGCTTGATCTGGTGCAACAGGCAGGGGCGGGAGCGGTTGGCGTAATAGCTGTCGGTGCAATTGCGCACCAGGAACGCCTTTTGCAGCGCGTTGATCGTGCGGTTGACCGCGCCGGCGGAGGCGAAGGGGCCGAAGTAGTCGCCCTTGCGCCGGCGCGCGCCGCGATGTTTCACCAGCGCCGGCGCCTCGTGATCGCCGGTGACCAGAATGTAGGGAAACGACTTGTCGTCGCGCAAAAGCACGTTGAAGCGCGGGCGCAGGCGTTTGATCAGATTGGCTTCCAGAAGCAGCGCTTCCGTCTCGGTGCCCGTGGTGACGAACTCCATCGAGGCGGTCGCCATGATCATGCGCAGGATGCGGTTCGGCTGGCCCTGCAGGCGGGTGTAGCTCGTCACCCGCTTCTTCAGCGACTTGGCCTTGCCGACGTAGAGCACGTCGCCATTCTCGTCGAGCATCCGGTAGACGCCGGGCGAGAGCGGCAGCCGCTTGACGAAATGGGCGATGACATCCGCCCCGCGCGCATCGGGTCCGAGCGGCGTCGCCGCGCGCTCGAATGCCGGTTCCGGCGGAAGCTCGGAGCCGGCATGCGGGGTCGTGTCGTCCGGGTCGTCCTGTTCGCTCATTCCGAGATGCCTACGACGTCCGGCGTCTCCCACGCAAGATGCTGTCCGCCGTCGAGCGCGATCATCTGGCCCGTCACCGAGGGCGTGTCCCACAGGTAGCGGATGGTGCGGGCGAATTCCCACAGTTCCGGGCCGTTGCCGAGCAGCGTGGAGGAGGTCTGCTTGAGGAAGTCGCTCGGGTCCTGGCGCGTGTTGGAAAGCGTCGGCCCCGGGCCGATGCCGTTGACGCGGATGCGCGGCGCCAGCCCCTGCGCCAGCGTCTGCGTCGCCGTCCAAAGGGCGGCCTTCGACAGCGTGTAGGAGAGGAACTGCGGCGTCAGCTTCCACACCCGCTGGTCGATGATGTTGACGATCAGGCCCTTTTGCTCCGCCGGCAGGCGCATGGCCATGGCATTGGCGAGAAAGATCGGCGCGCGCGTGTGGATCGCGAAATGGCGTTCGTAGCGCTCCAGCTCGAGGTCGCCGATGCCGTCGTTTTCGAAGATCGAGGCGCTGTTGACGAGAAGCGACACCGGGCCGAGGGCATCGCAGGCGGCCGCCATCAGGGCGTCCGGCGCGGCTGGGTCCGTCAGGTCGGCCTGAAAGGCTTGCGCCTTGCCGCCGCGCGCCCGGATCTCCGCGCACAAGGCTTCGGCCTCGTCGAGCGCCTGGTTGACGTGGATGGCGACGGCAAAGCCGTCGTCCGCCAGATCGCTTGCGATGGCGCCGCCGATGCGGCGGGCGCCGCCGGTGACCAGCGCGACCGGTCGTGCGTCAGAGGGTGCGGCCGGGGTGTCCGCCGGCGATGCGGCGGCGGAAGGGCGTGTGGACATGGGCGCTCACGGATATCGGTGGAACGGGGAAGGGTACCGGAAAATACGCAGGTTTGCCCGTGTCCGATCAGCCGATTTTTCCGAACTGGAAGGCGGCGAAGATATAGAGGCCGTAAAGCGCGCAGAGAATCACGCCCGACGGCTTGCGGATGGTGACGTGGAAGGCGGAAAAGGCGAGCACGAGCAGGGCGCTGGTAAGCATCACCCACAGGTCGAGCTTGAGCACCTCCTGGGGAACCGCGAGCGGCACGAAGGCGGCCGTCACGCCCATGATCGCCAGGATGTTGAAGATGTTGGAGCCGATGACATTGCCGAGGGCCACGGCGGTATGTCCGCGCACCGCGGCCACCAGCGAGGTGACCAGCTCGGGCAGCGAGGTGCCGAGCGCCACCACCGTCAGGCCGATCACCGCATCGGACACGCCCCAGGAGCGGGCGAGCGCGCTGGCGCCTTCGACGGTGAAATGCGCGCCGAGCGGCAGGCCGATCAGGCCGAGCGCGATGAACATGATCGCCAGCGCCGGGTTTTCCGGAACGCCGTCGACCTCGTCGAACGGCAGGTCGACCTCCGCGTCGTCCTCGTCGTCGCCGTTGATCGCCGTGGCGGCAGTGCTGCCATGGCCGTTCGCGGCGCGGTGGTTGCGCGTGGCGCGGACCGATTCCCAGAAGAAGACGCCGAGCAGCATCAGCAGGATCGCCCCGTCGAGGCGGCCGATCGGGCTGTGGAAGCACATGCCGATGAAAACGAGGGTGATCACGACCATGAAGATCGAGTTGCGGGTCGCCCCCTTCTCGCGACAGGAGGTGCTGGCGATCAGCGCCGGCATGCCGAGGACCAGAAGCACATTGGCGACATTGGAGCCGACCACATTGCCGATGGCGATGCCCGGCAGGCCGTCGATCGCCGCGCCGAGCGAGATGAACAGCTCCGGCGCGCTGGTGCCGAAGGCGACGATGGTCAGGCCGATGACCAGGGCCGGTATGCCGAGCCGCTCCGCGATGCTGACGGCGCCACGCACCAGAACGTCCCCGGCGACGATCAGGACAACAAGCCCTCCGATCAGGCTGACATAGTCGATGAGCATGAAGCGTTCTGGTCCGGGTGTGCGTTGACGGCCTGGGCTTCGATAACCTGGGCTTTGGTGATGTGCGGAGCGCGCGGCGCACGCTCGGGATCGGGAGGTCATGCCGGTCGCTTGCGTGGCGGGCAGCGGACGACACCGCTCGTATATATGCATCCTTGGGGAGATGAAAAGCCCAATGCATGCATCCCGATCGCCGTCGGGGCGCCATGGCCTGGGTTTCTCTCGCGCGCGCGAGGAGCCGTCCGCGCGTTAATCCCTTGCTTACCCTGTCATCAAAAAATCACGGCCTGCCCGTGAAAGGCCGCAATTCGTGACAGCCGTTGCCACATTCGATCCCCATATCAAGGGAAGTTGGGGGGCAGGGCGGTTTCGACCGCTCGCACAATCCACGTTGTAATTCGGAGTAATCACATGAAGCGTCTAGCTGCTGCCGGCCTGAGCGCTGCCGTCGCCTTCGCCGCGACCGCATCGGTCCATGCGGCCGACCTTCCGCAGCCCGCAGAGCCTTACACCTACGAAGAGCCGGTTCCGGCGGAACGGTTCGACTGGTCGGGGTTCTATTTCGGTGGGCATCTCGGCTGGAACTGGTCCGACTTCGGCACCAGCAACGGTGTCACGGGCAGTTTCACCACGCGTGACAATGGCGTCACCGGCGGTGTCCATGCCGGCTACAACTACATGCTGACGCCGGAGTTCCTGCTCGGTGCGGAAGCCGACTTCAGCCTGTCCGACATCGACAAGACCCGCACAGTCGCAGGCGTCTCCTACAAGACGTCCAGCGACTGGAACGGCACCGTGCGCGCCCGTGCCGGCTGGGCCTTCGACCGCTTCCTGGTGTTCGGCACCGGCGGTCTGGCGATCGCCGACATGGATGTCGCCGCGAATGGCGCCAAGGACAGTTCCACCCGTATCGGCTGGACGGCCGGCGCCGGTGTGGAAGGCGCGGTCACGCAGAACGTGACGGCGCGTCTGGAATACCAGTACCAGGACTACGGCAGCGAGACCTTCTCGCTGGGCGGCCAGTCCTACAAGACCGATCTGGACAACAACCAGGTCCGCTTCGGTCTCAGCTACAAGTTCTGATCCTTCGCGCAAGCGTCGGAGCAAAATGCAACGGGAGCCGGCACGCCGGCTCCCGTTTTTTCGTTCTGCAGCGCCGTTTCGCCGTCTCAGGCGGCCGGCGGGCGGGTGGTGTCAAAGGCCGGGACAGCCGTCTCGAAGGCGGCCAGCCAGTCGACCAGCTTCCGGTGGGAGGCCCGCCACGCGCCGTCGAAGCGCAGGTCCAGATAGCCGAGCATGCAGGCGACCGCGATCTGGCCGACGTTCGGCGTCGCGTCCGGGGTCACGGGTGCGGGAAGGTCGGCTTCCAGGCTCGCCAGGCCGCGCGCGACCTTGTCCGCCTGATAGGCGAGCCACTCGGGATGGCGCTTGTCTTCCGGGCGGAAGCGGGTCTCGTAGACCTGGAGCAGGGCGGCGTCCATGATGCCGTCGGCGAGCGCCTGCAGGCGCAGCACGTCATGGCGGGCCGGCCCTGCGGGGATGATCTTGCCGCCGCCGGCCA
>PARB01000053.1 GCA_002709505.1 Paracoccaceae bacterium
AACGTAAGTTATTGAGGTATAGGGATTTTTCGTAGTTTTGCGGCTTAATACTTGCTGGAGCGGAAACTGCTCGGACGAGTTGCCAAGGTTGGGGTCGTGAGTTCGAATCTCATCGCCCGCTCCAAACTCTCTCTCAAAATCATCAAATCTTGAGACGAATTTCAGCAAATTTGACGCTGAAATTGCGTTTATTGCGTCCAGTCGCTGCGAATTTGCGCGTCACGCCGGCAGCCCGGCACCGCGCCCGGTGACGCTTCGGTAATAGCCCCAGAAGAGCCGCGCGGCGATGCCGCGACACGGACGCCAGGCCTCCGCCCGTCGCATGGTTTCGCGCTGGTCGGGCCGCGCCTCGAGCGAAAACGCGTGACGCACCGCTTCGCGCAGCGCCAGATCGCCGGCGGGGAAAACATCCGGATGGCCGAGACAAAAGAGCAGAAAGACCTCCGCGCTCCACGGGCCGATTCCCTTGATCGCTTCAAGCCGCGCCTGCGCGTCCTCGCCCGGCAGATCGCCGAGCGCGGCGAGATCCAGCCCGTCGCCGAGCGCATCCTCGACCGCGCGCAGGGTCGCGATCTTCGGCCGCGACAGGCCCGCCGCCGCAAGCTCCGCATCTTGCGTGCGCGACAGCGTGTCTGCGTCGAATGGATCAAGAAGCGTCTCGAGCCGTGAAAAGATCGCCGCAGCACTTGCCAGCGAGACCTGCTGCGCGGTGACGATCCGTGCCAGTCCCTTCAGGTCCGGCGAACTGCGCCTCAAGGGCAGGGGACCGGCGCGCTCGGCCACGGGCCGAAGCTCCGGCGCGATCTCCAGAAGCTTCGCGAGGCCTGCGGCGAGATCCGCCTGTGTGTCTATGCGCCGCATCCCGCGTTCCTTCGGCAGAGTCAGCCCGGCGCGCAGGAAACCCCGTCCGACGCGGCGGCGCAAGATGCGTTGACGGCCCGGCCGTTTCTTGGGATGGACGACACATGACCCGCCCCGTCTATCGCTTCGCGCCCTCGCCGAACGGCCGCCTGCATCTGGGACATGCGCTCTCGGCGCTGATCAATTTCGACGCCGCGCGCGCCTGCGACGGCCGCTTCCTGCTGCGCATCGAGGACATCGACACCACCCGCTGCACAGCCGAACTGGAGGCGGCGATCCACGAGGATCTCGCCTGGCTGGGACTGTCGTGGGAAACCCCGGTTCGCCGCCAGTCAGCGCATTTCGCCAACTATCGCAAGGCGCTTGAAACGCTGGAAGGCGAGGGTCTCGTCTACCGTGGCTATCTGACGCGGCGCGAGATCCGCGATGCGGTCGACCGGGCCGAGAAGCGGGACGGCCGGCCCTGGCCGCGCGATCCCGACGGCGCGCCGCTTTATCCCGGCGACCGGGCCGTGCTGACGCCGCAGGAGATCGCCGCCCGACAGGCCGGCGATGCGCCTTATGCGCTGAGGCTCGACATGAAAAAGGCCGTCGCCCGGCTTTCCGCACCGCTCACCTGGCAGGAAATGCCCGCACCGCAGGCCGGTGCGGAAAACGACGCAGCAACGCGCGTCGCCGATCCGGCCCTTTGGGGCGACGTGGTGCTGGCCCGCAAGGACACGCCGACGAGCTATCATCTCTCCGTCGTGGTGGACGATGCGCTGCAGGGGGTGACCCATGTGGTGCGCGGGCGCGATCTGTTCGAGGCGACCGCGGTTCACCGGTTGCTGCAGGCGCTGCTCGGCCTGCCGCAGCCGCACTACCACCACCACCGGCTGGTTCTGGACGAGACGGGCCGCAAGCTCTCCAAGTCGAAGGGCGACACGGCGCTTTCTGCCCTCAGGGCGGCCGGCGAGAGCCCCGCCGGCATTCGCCGCCGCATCGGCCTCGACGCTTAGGGATCCGCGTTCCTAGCCGCCGAGAAACACCATCCAGGCACCCGTGGTGACCACGGCGGCGGCCGTGGTCAGCGTGATCGAATTTGCCGACATGGCGTGACCGGTGCCGTAATGGGTGGCGAAGAGGAACGCGTTGATGCCGGTCGGGCAGGCGGCCGTCAGTGTGGCCACCGCCACCCAGAGCGGCGGCAGCTGCACCACATGGGCGGCCATCACATAGACCACCGCCGGCATGACCGCGACCTTGAGCAGGCTGAGCACCAGCCCGGGACCGATGTTGCCGCGAATGCCGTAGGCGACCATGCTCATGCCGAGCGAAAACAGCGCGACGGGAATGGCGGCGCCTGCAATCCGGCCGAGCACATCGGCGAAGACCCCGCTGACCGGAAGCCCGGTGATGCGCCACAGGCCGCCGGCCAGAATGCCGATGACGATCGGGTTGGTCACCAGATTGCGCGCGACGCCTGCAAGAACGCCGGAAAGCGGCTTGGCGTCCTGGGTGCCGTCGACCACGGCCGCGCGTTCCATCACCACGGAACAGACGACCGTCATCACCGGCAGATGGATCGAGATCAGCACGAACAGGGGCACCAGGCCCGCCTCGCCGTAGATCGAGGTGATCAGCGGAATGCCGACCAGCACCGTATTGGCGAAACCGGCGCTGATGCCGCCGATCACGCCGGCGCGCGCGTCCCGCCCGAAACCGCGACGCACGACGAGCGTGCCGAGGGCCCAGGTGATCGCGACGCCGGTGAAATAGGCGATCCAGAACCCCCAGGGCGACACGCCGTCGAGCGAACTGGTGGCGAGCGTGCGAAAGATCAGGACGGGAATGGCGATCACGAAGACGAACTGGCCGAGCGCATCGCCGATCCGCGCGTCGAGCAGACCGATGCGGGCTGCCGCATAGCCGATGCCGATGAGCGCGAACACCGGAAGAACGATGGTGAGGATCTGGTCTGCCATAATCGCTCTTTCGCATGGCGCCCGCGCAATCACAAGCGCGCGAATGGCGCCGCCGCCCCGCATCCGGCGCGAAACCCGCCCCTTGATTTGCGCGGCCGGACTGTCAAAGTGCGGGCAACCGCCCGGCACGGCACAGCCGGCGAAAAGGCCACCGATGAGCGATACACCGACACCGCCGCATGACCCGGACCCGCAGGAGCGCGCGGAGCTCACCGCGGATCTGGCCGGACTGCTGCACGACCTGCGCACGCCGCTCTCCGCCATGCGCACGGCCGTGGAACTGATCGATCTCGACCCGACGACCCAGCGCCAGGCCTCCGCGATCCGCACCCTGGAAATGGCGATCGACGCGCTTCTGGCGATGACCCAGGACCTGCTGGACCCGGACGGCCTGCCGTCGCCGCGCGCAAACACGCCGGAGACGGCCGCGGACGCCATTTCCGCCGTCACCGACCTCTTTGCCGCCGATGCAAGGACCCGCGGCCTGCGCCTCGACTGCGAGATCGCGGCCGATCTGGAGGGCTATGGCATCGCCGACCCGCTCTCGCTGCGCCGGATCCTGTCGGTTCTTCTCGACAATGCGCTGAAATACACCGGCGAGGGACGCATCACGGTGACGGCCCGCGCGACCCATGGCGGCGCCCGTCCGTCGCTGGAGGTCGATGTCGCGGACACCGGGATCGGCATTCCGGAAGCCGAGCGGAATGACCTGTTTCGTCCGCGCAAACGCGGCGAACGGGCAAGCGCGTCGGCCTCGGGAAGCGGTCTCGGACTTTGGAGCGCCGCACGGCTTGCCGCCTCCATCGGCGGGCGGCTTGCCCTGGTCGAGAGCTCGGCGATGGGAACGACCTTCACCGTGCGATTGCCCCTGGTCGCACCCGCGCCGGACCCGGCACGAGCCGATGCGGGCGGCGCGAACATCCGCGTGCTGCCGCGCCGCAGGGTTCTGGTCGTCGACGACAATGAAACCAACCGCCGGATGATCGAGGCGATGCTCGGCGCCTTCGGTGTGGACGCGGTTCTGGCCGACGGCGGGCGGGACGCGCTCGCCCGCCTTGGCGAAGAGACGGTGAATGCGGTTCTGCTCGACATCAACATGCCGGACATGAGCGGTCTGGAAACGCTGGCGGCGATCCGGGCGCTGCCTGGAGACGCGGCCGCCCTGCCGGTGATCGGCATCACCGCCGCGATCATTCCCAACCACCGCAAGCTGGAAGACGCCGGCTTTCACGCGATCCTCGACAAGCCCGTCTCGCCGGCGGTTCTCTTCGCCGCCCTCGACCGGGCGATGACGGATTGCCGCAAGGCCGGATCCACCGGCGACTGACCTCAGGAAGACGAAAAAACCCGCGGAATGCGACGCTAGAGGACGACGATGCCGGTATGCTTGGCCTTGTGCTCCGGCTCGACGTGGATCGTCGTGCGCGCGCCCGGAACGCCCTTGGCGATGCCTTCCTCGACCCGGTCGCAGATCTCATGCGCCCGGTCGACGGTCATGTCGCCCGGCACCACCAGATGGAAATCGATGAAGATCACATGGCCGGCGGAGCGGGTCCGGAGGTCATGCGCCTCCAGCGCGCCGGCCCCGGCCTCGGAGATCGCCTCGCGGATCTTGTCCTGAAGCGCCGGGGAGACCGCCTCGTCCATCAGCCCGCCAATGGATTCCTTCACCAATCCCCAGCCCGACCACAGGATGTTGATCGCGACCAGTCCGGCAAGCACGGAATCGAGCGCCTGGACGCCGGTTGCAAACACCAGCAGGACGCCGACGAGAACGCCGAGCGAAGACACAACATCGGTGACCAGATGCTTGCCGTCGGCCACCAGCGCCAGCGAGCGGTGCTGGCGCCCGACGCGGATCAGGACGAAGGCCCAGACCCCGTTGAGCACCGAGGCGAGGCCGTTGACGGCGAGGCCCTGGACGGAGAACTCCACCGGCTGCGGATCGACATAGGCCATCCAGGCCGCCCGAATGATCGACAGCGCCGCGAGCACGATCATCACGCCGACCAGCACGGCGGCGAAATACTCGACCTTGTGATGACCGTAGGGATGATTGCTGTCGGCCGGCTTGGCGGCGAACCACACGGCGAGAAAGGCGGCAATCGCCGAGGCGACATTGACCACCGATTCCAGCGCATCGGAATATAGCGCGACGGAGCCGGTCCACCAGTAGGCGACAAGCTTCAGGCCCAGAACGAGCAGCCCGACAAGAATGCTGGAAAAGGCGATGCGCAAGCGCAGGGACATGTCAGGCGGCCCACTCAAGAACGATCATAGCGCCGGCGCGCCGCCCGGCGGTTGCCGTTCGCCCGCCGGCGCCAAAGCCCTACCCTGTTTTCTGCGCGAAGACAAACATCGCGGCCGGCGGCGGTTTTCGCGCGCCTAGCGGATCGCCGCACCGAGGATTCGGCCCGGGCGGCCGCCGTCTTCCATCTGCACCAGAACGGCGCAGCGTTCCGCCTGCATCTTCTTCAGATCGCTCATCGGCAGACGGAACTCCAGCGCGCCGCCGTCCCACATGCCGACCGCGCGCAGGCTGCGCACGACATTGGTGTAGACGATCTCGCTGCCACGGTTTTCACCGCGTCCGATGTCCACCGCAACGGGCGCGGCGACAAAGGCGAGCAGCACGGTGGCCATGCCGCCGGCAACCGGCATGTCGCCGGAAACCCGGATCGTGAGAACCCCCTTTTCGGAAAGGATCGCGACATCGACCGGCAGCGGCGGCACCGAGGCGAGCGCCGCCTCCAGCGCCTTGCGGTCGCTGCCGACCATGTGGCGCTGACCGTTGACCACCACCTGCGGCGTATAGACGTCACGGTCCCCGCGTGCGGCCGCATAGTCGCGCTGCCGCTCGCTGTTGGCCGGCGAGGCGAGCGTGTCCTGCCAGCCGAGATAATCCCAGTAGTCCACCGGATAGGACAGCGTCACCAGATCGTCGCGGGCGGAAATCTCGGTGATCAGGCGGTCGGCCGGCGGACAGGACGAACAGCCCTGGCTGGTGAAAAGCTCCACCACCGCGCGCGGTCCGTCCGCTGCCCCGGCAACCGGGGGCAGCGCCAGAAACAGCACGGCAAACATCGCCCGCAGGCTGCGGCGCGGCGAAACGAAGGACATCGACATTGCGCGGTTCTTTCCTGACGCCGACCTCCCCGATCCACCGGATCGGCGGTTCCCCGGCGTGCGAGACTGCGAAGACTGAGGCACAATAGGCAAGCCCGCGTTCAATGACCACTCACGACCCCTTGAGGGGCGCGGGAGCGCTCAGCGCGACATCTTCCCGGTCTCGAGGGCCCCGGTCTCGCCTGGCGGATTGGCCAGCGGCGCCACCGCGCGTCCGGCATCGACATCGCGCCTGTGGGTGAGCGCCCAATGCACGGAGGGGAAGGCGATCTGGTCCCAGGGGATCTCCTCCCAGTGGAACAGCCCGGCTTCCAGCGTCTCCGACCCGGCGGCGAAGCGTCCGTCGAAGCGGGCCTTGTAGATCATCTGCACCTGCGACAGCCGCGTGATGGTGTAGACCGCGAGCAGGCCCTCAAGCTCGATCTCGGCGCACAGCTCCTCGCGCGCCTCGCGCCGGGCCCCGTCTTCCGGTGTTTCGTTGAGTTCCAGATAGCCAGCCGGCAGGGTCCACAGGCCCGAGGACGGCTCGATGGCGCGCCGCCCGAGCAGATAGCGCCCCTCGTGCACCACCACCGAGCCGACGACGATGCGCGGATTTTCATAAGACACGAAGCCGCAGCGGTCGCAGATGTCGCGCTCATGCGTGTCGCCCTTTGGCCGGGCGCGGCGGAAGGTCGGAGACAGGGGAGTGTCGCTCATGCCGCTCTATCCGTTCGGCGTGGCGAGGATCTTGTCCAGCTCGGGAAGGAAAACGTCCCGGTAGCTCTCCGGCGACAGCGGGCCGATGAACTTGTAGCGGATCGTGCCGGCCGCATCGACGATGAAGGTCTCCGGCACGCCGTAGACGCCCCAGTCGATCGCCGCGCGACCCTTGTCGTCGGCGCCGACGCGGTCGTAAGGATTGCCGAGCGTGCCGAGAAAGCGGCGGGCGTTCTCCGGCTTGTCCTTGTAGTTGATGCCGATCATCTGCGCCTTGTCGAGGCGGGCCAGATCCTCCAGCAGCGGATGCTCCTGACGGCAGGGCGCGCACCAGGAGGCGAAAATGTTGACCACGCTGACCTGGCCGAGCAGATCCGCGCGCGAAACGCCGGGAACCGGTGCGCCGTCGCCGCCGCGCAGGTCGGCGACCGGCGGCAGCGTGAACTCCGGCGCCGGCTTGTCGATCAGCGCGGAGGGAACCTGGGACGTGTCCTTGCCCGACAGGAGCTGCACCAGGAACAACACCGCAAGAAGCGCGAACACCACCAGCGGCAGAAGCGCCATCAGCGGAATGCGGCGGCGCGGCGCGGGCGAGTGCGGAACCGTGTCTTCGCTCATGATCCGCTCTCCCGGGCGTCTGCGCTCCGGGCGCGGGCGGAGCGACGGGTCACGCCCTGCGCCTCCATCGCCGCCAGCCGGGCGCGCAGCCGCGATCCGTCGGCGAGGATCCAGACGAAGAGCGCGCCGATCACCACAAGCGTGACGACGTAACAGGCGATGATGAAGCCCGCATGGGGGCCGAGTTCGAGGAAATCGGTCATTCGGCCGCCTGCGGGGTTGCCACGCCGACGCGCGCGCTCGCGGCCTGGAGCTGCATGGTGCGCAAGCGCCGGCGCAGGATCTCGTTGCGCATCGCCATCAGGTGCATCACGAAAAACAAAAGGGTAAAGGCCAGCGCCATCACCAGAAGCGGCCAGAGGATCGTCGGGTGGATCGTCGGCCCGTCCATGCGGATCACGCTCGCGGGCTGATGCAGCGTGTTCCACCAGTCGACGGAAAACTTGATGATCGGCAGGTTGATGGCGCCGACGAGGGTCAGCACCGCCGCCGCCTTGCCGGCGCGGATCGGGTCCTCGATGGTGCGCCACAGCGCGATCAGCCCGAGATACATGATGAACAGCACCAGCACCGAGGTCAGCCGCGCGTCCCAGACCCAGTAGGTGCCCCACATCGGCTTGCCCCAGAGCGAGCCGGTGATCAGCGAGATCAGCGTGAAGGCGGCGCCGATCGGGGCGGCCGCCTTGGCCGAGACATCGGCCAGCGGATGCTTCCAGATCAAGGTGCCGAGCGAGGAGATCGCCATCACCGAATAGCACATCATCGCAAGCCAGGCGGCCGGCACATGCAGATACATGATCTTCACCGTGGCGCCCTGCTGGTAATCGTCGGGCGCGACGAAGAAGGTCATGTAGAGACCGACAGCGAAGGCGATCACGCACGCTGCGGCAAGCCACGGCAACAGGCGCGCGGAAAGCGCCAGGAAGCGGGTCGGATTGGCAAGGTCGAGAATGGCCATGATGTATTTCTAGTGGCGCGCGGCCAGCCTTTCAATGCAAGACGCGACACGCGCGGCCGGATGCCGCGTCAGTCGCTGGAAAATCGCAGCGCCATCGCCGCCGCCACCGGCCCGACGACCGCCGAAATCAGCGTCAGCGCGGCCAGCAGCAGGAAGGGCGTCAGGAAGGGCGTCGGCTCCGTGACGGCCGCCCCGGACGCACTGACCCCAAAAATCAGCACCGGAATGGAGAAGGGCACGACGAGCACCGCCAGGAGCAGCCCGCCCCGGCGCAGCGACACGGTGAGCGCGGCGCCGATCGCGCCGATCAGCGTCAGCGCCGGCGTTCCGACCAGAAGCGTCAGCGCCACCGCGCCGATCGCCAGCGGTTCGAGATTGAGAAAGATCGAGAGAACCGGCGCGGAGAGCACAAGCGGCAGGCCGGTGCCGACCCAATGCGCCAGACATTTGACCAGCACCAGCACTTCCAGCGGGCGCCCGGCCATCAGCATCAGATCGAGCGACCCGTCGTCGCGGTCGGCCTGGAACAGCCGGTCGAGGCCGAGCAGCGTGGCAAGCAGCGCGCCGATCCACAGGACCGCCGGCCCGATCAGCGCCAGCAGGTTGAGATCCGGCCCGACGCCGAAGGGAATGACGGTGATGACGGCGAGAAAGAACAAGACGCCGATCAGCGCCCCGCCGCCGACCCTGAGCGACAGGCGCAGCTCGCGCAGGAAGAGGGCGCCCATCCAGCCGCTCATGCCGGCGCCTCGAGGCGCAGCGTGCCGACCTCGGCAAGCGGCATTGTCTGGTGGGTGGCGGCGACGATCATGCCGCCTGCGGCGAGATGATCGCTCATCAGCTCGCCGAGCCGGGCTTCCGACGCCGCATCGAGCGCCGACGTCGGCTCGTCGAGCAGCCATACGGGCCGCGCGACGACCAGAAGCCGGGCGAGCGCCAGCCGGCGCCGCTGTCCGGCGGACAGATAGGCGGCCGGCAGATCGCCCGCGTGATCGATGCCAAGCGCCTCGAGCGCCTCGATCGGCGTCATCGGCTGCCACCGCGCACCGGTTCGCCCGGGCGCGAGAAACGATGTCCAGAAATCGAGATTTTCCAGAACGCTCAGCGCCGGCTTCAGCGCGTCGAGATGACCATAGTAGTGGCAATGCTCGCCGGCGCTCAGTTCCGGATCGCCATCCTCGATGCGAATGCTGCCGGAGGCCGGCTGCACCAGACCGGCGAGCACGCGCAGCAGGCTCGACTTGCCAACCCCGTTCGGACCCGTGACGGCAAGTGCCCGGCCGGCCTCCAGCGTCAGCGCGAGATCGGAGAACACACGGCGTCCGCCGCGTTCGCAAGACAGGTTTTCGGCAACAAGACGCATGGTCATCCAGGTCCGGACGGCGCGCGATGCGCACCGGGATGTTTCGCATCGCACGGCCGGCTATCCGGGATCAAGCGCGAATGCGGCCGGGACCGGGCGACGGCCTATCCCATTTGCCGAGGCGAAACCCGTCGCACGGCGCTGGCACCGCGCTGCAAAATTCGTTATACGGGCGCCAACACGCGCGCGGACCGGACACCGGATCACGCTGCGCGCCAAGAGTTTTCTAGCGCACGTGCGCGGCCACAGCGCCGGCCGCGACGAGATACGAAGGGATGGCCAGCCGTGACCAAATCGCTCGACAGTTTCAAAGCCAGGAAGACGCTGAAGGTCGGTGACAAGACCTACACGTATTTCTCGATCCCCGAAGCCGAGAAGAACGGTCTGGAAGGCGTGTCGCGCCTCCCGTACTCGCTGAAGGTGGTTCTGGAAAACCTCCTGCGCTTCGAGGACGGCCGCACGGTGACAAAGGCCGACATCCGCGCCTGTGCCGAATGGCTGGTGACGCGCCAGTCCAGCCACGAGATCTCCTACCGCCCGGCCCGCGTGCTGATGCAGGATTTCACCGGCGTTCCGGCGGTGGTCGATCTGGCTGCCATGCGCGATGCCGCCGTCAAGCTCGGTGGCGACCCGAAGAAGATCAACCCGCAGGTGCCGGTCGACCTGGTCATCGACCACTCGGTGATGATCGACTATTTCGGCACCAAGGACGCCTTCAAGAAGAACGTCGAGCTTGAGTACGAGCGCAACGGCGAGCGCTACGAGTTCCTGCGCTGGGGCCAGTCCGCCTTCGACAACTTCCGCGCGGTTCCCCCGGGAACCGGCATCTGCCACCAGGTCAACCTGGAGTACCTCGGCCAGACGGTCTGGACCAAGGAAGAGGACGGCGAGACGCTGGCCTATCCGGACACGCTGGTCGGCACCGACAGCCACACGACGATGGTCAACGGCCTGGCGGTTCTGGGCTGGGGCGTCGGCGGCATCGAGGCGGAAGCCGCCATGCTCGGCCAGCCGATCTCCATGCTGATTCCCGAGGTTGTCGGCTTCAAGCTCACCGGCAAGCTGAACGAGGGCATCACCGCGACCGACCTCGTGCTGCGCGTCGTGGAAATGCTGCGCCAGAAGGGCGTCGTCGGCAAGTTCGTCGAGTTCTTCGGTCCCGGCCTCGACAACCTGAGCCTGGAAGACGCCGCGACCATCGCCAACATGGCCCCGGAATACGGCGCGACCTGCGGCTTCTTCCCGATCGACGACGACACGATCAGCTACCTCAAGGCGACCGGCCGCGACGCCGAGCGCGTCGCGCTGGTGGACGCCTACGCCAAGGCGCAGGGCATGTACCGCACCTCGGATACCGCCGAGCCGATTTTCACCGACACGCTGGAACTCGACATTTCCACCGTGGTGCCCTCGCTGGCCGGCCCGAAGCGTCCGCAGGACCGCGTCGCGCTGACCGAAGCCGCGCCGAAGTTCGCCGAGGCCCTCAAGGAGATCAAGGGCGGCAGCAAGAGCCCGACCGCTCCGGCAGCCTCCACCGGCGAGTCGCGCTTCGTTGGCGAAGGCGCCACCGGCGTGACCGGCGAGGTTCACCAGCGCTACGCCGTTGACGGCCGCGACCATGGCCTTGCCGACGGCGACGTGGTGATCGCCGCGATCACCTCCTGCACCAACACGTCGAACCCGAGCGTCCTGATCGGCGCCGGCCTCGTCGCCCGCAACGCGCTCGCCAAGGGCCTGAAGGTCAAGCCGTGGGTCAAGACCTCGCTGGCGCCGGGCTCCCAGGTGGTCACCGACTATCTGGAGAAGGCGGGCGTCCAGAAGGACCTCGACGCGCTCGGCTTCAACCTGACCGGCTACGGCTGCACCACCTGCATCGGCAACTCCGGTCCGCTCGACCCGGCGATCTCCAAGACGATCAACGACAACGACCTGGTCGCCTGCTCGGTGCTCTCCGGCAACCGCAACTTCGAGGGCCGGGTCAATCCGGACGTGCGTGCCAACTATCTGGCCTCGCCGCCGCTGGTCGTCGCCTATGCGATCGCCGGCAGCCTGACCGTCGACATCACCACCGAGCCGCTCGGCGAGGACCAGGACGGCAATCCCGTCTACCTCAAGGACATCTGGCCGACCACGGCGGAGATCACCGATCTCATCCGCTCGTCGGTCAACGAGCAGATGTTCCGCGAGCGCTATTCGGACGTCTTCAAGGGCGACGAGCACTGGCAGGGCATCAAGGTCGAGGGCGGCATGACCTACAGCTGGCCGGCCGGCTCGACCTACGTGCAGAACCCGCCGTATTTCGAAGACATGACGATGGAGCCGAAGCCGCTGGAAGACATCGAGGGCGCATCCGTTCTCGGGCTTTTCCTCGACTCCATCACCACCGACCACATCTCCCCGGCCGGCTCGATCAAGGCCGACGCACCGGCAGGCGTCTACCTGCAGGAGCACCAGGTCGCCAAGAAGGACTTCAACTCCTACGGCGCACGCCGCGGCAACCACCAGATCATGATGCGCGGCACCTTCGCCAACATCCGCATCAAGAACCAGATGGTTCCGGGCGTCGAAGGCGGCGTCACCATGAAGGACGGCGAGAAGAAGTGGATCTACGACGCGGCGATGGAATACAAGGACGCCGGCACGCCGCTTGTGATCTTCGCCGGCAAGGAATACGGCACCGGCTCGTCGCGTGACTGGGCCGCGAAGGGCACGCGCCTGCTCGGCGTGCGCGCCGTGATCGCCCAGTCGTTCGAGCGCATCCACCGCTCCAACCTGGTCGGCATGGGCGTCCTGCCGTTCACCTTCAAGGACGGCGAGAGCTGGCAGAGCCACAACATCACCGGCACCGAGAAAGTGACGATCAAGGGCGTGACCGAGCTGAAGCCGCGCCAGATGGTCGACGTCGAGGTGGAATACGAGGACGGCACCAAGAAGATCATCGAGGTGCTGTGCCGCATCGACACCGAGGACGAGCTGGAATACGTGCGTGCCGGCGGCATCCTGCACTACGTGCTGCGCAATCTCGTCGCAGCCTGAGGCCCGGCGAGATCCCGTGACCTGAAACCGAATGGCGGCCTGTGCAACACACAGGCCGCCATTTTCGCATTCGACCCCGGCATGAGATCATGCCTCCGCCGGTCCTGCCGGCCGCCGATGAGCGCCGCACCCTGGAGACAAAACCGAAGTGTCCCTGTTCAGCCAGCTCAAGACCCTGCGCAAGACGCTCTTCACCAAATACTTCAAGCGCGCGTTCGGCCATTTCGGCGACGACATCGCCATCGAGCTGCTGTTTCGCGAGGTGCTGGGCAAGGCGGCGCTGAAATCGGGCGTCTATGTCGACGTCGGCGCCTTTCATCCGACCAAATATTCCAACACCTTCCGCTTCTACAAACGCGGCTGGAGCGGGATCGTGATCGACCTGGAGGCCGACAAGCTGCGGGCCTTCAGGTGGCTGCGTCCGCGCGACACGGCGGTGCAGGCCGCCGTCTCCGACACGCCCGGCACGCTGACGTTCCACGGCGACCATTTCAGCCCCTTCACCACGTCGCAGGCCGACAATGCCGGCGCGCTGGAACGGGCAACGACCTTCACGGTGGAAGCGCGCACGCTCACCGACATCATCGACGGCACGAAGTACCGGGATAGCGAGATCGACCTGCTCGACGTCGATTGCGAGGGAATGGATCTGGAAGTCCTGCGCTCGCTCGATTTCACCCGCTACCGGCCGAAGATCGTCGCGGTGGAGATCCATGCGGCCTCGATCCCGGAGGTGCAGGCCAGCGGCGCCCATGCCTTCCTGATCGATCAGGGCTATCTCTATGTGAACCACGTCGGCCCGACCTCGGTGTTTTTGCGCGCGGATTTGTTGCAGCGCGGGGGATAGGATCTGCTACGAAGATATTTTTTGATCGCAAAATAGCTCTTGTGCGTCGCCTTCCCTCGTTGAGACCGAATCAATATTTCGCCGCCATCAGTTGAAAGAGATGAGGTCAGAGTGAGACCTATTCACATCTCGAATAAATGTGAGGATAACTTGAGAGTTTTGTAGTAAGTCTAAAATCCATTGAAATTCAAACACCTAAGACTGCTAAGAAATAGGCCCACGAGTATCTTCGACTAGAAGAACGCCACAATTTTAGAGATCTTGTCAGTTCGAGATGAAGCCGCGCCTGCTTCCGTGCGATTATTGCGAATAAGGCAATGGCTTGCGGAGACTCGAATTGGAAAGTCCCAAACATCGGCTTTGGATCAAATTCGGACACTACTTTGAAGGCGGTGCCGAAGGAGTATTGGCGATCTCTATTCTCGGAGTGGTCACCATCTTGATTTGCGGCCTTTTTATATATCTATCTGTGAGACAGTAACCCGCAAACGTACCCGTCCAGCATCGCGTCGAGCAGCGCTGCGTAGATCCCCTCGACGCGGGCGGCTTCGGCGGTTCCCAGACGATGGAAATAGGACAGGCCCGGCGCGGAGTTGACCTCCAGCACCCAGGCATCCGTGGCGGCTGATCCGTCGAGGAGAAGATCGACGCCGGCAAACCTGAGGCCCAGCGCCTTTGCCGCCCGGATCGCGAGATCGCCCACGTGCGCGCCGACACGCTCGGTCACGTCTTGCGCGACCCCGCCGGTCGACAGATTGGCATTGGGCAGCAGCTCGATGCGGGCACCCGCCTGCGGCACGCTTTCAAGTGTGAGGCCTTGCGCTGCGAGATGCGCCGCGATGCGCGGATCGGCAAGCATCACCCGCGCGCCCTTGCCGCCTGCGGAAAACCCGCCGAGGACCGCCTGCGCAAGCTCCGCGATGCCGTGTCGTCCATCGCCCGTCACCGAAAGGGGAGAGCGGCGGAAGACGCCCTGCACCGCACCGTCCAGCACGATCACCCGGTGATCGGCACCGGCGACCGCCTGTTGCACCAGCACACGCTCGTGAAAAGCAAAAAGCCCGTCGAGCGCGCGGCGAAGCGCGTCTTCATCGGCGACCCGGGTGACCCCGTCGCCCTCAGAGCCCTCGTTCGGCTTGACGAAGACCGGCCAGCCGGCTGCGTGCGCGAAATCGGCCGCCGCCTCGACCTGCGGCAGGCGCGCGGCAACGGCCGGGTTCTTCAGCGCCAGCGCGGCGACCCGGCGCGGGCTGTGCAGGAGCAGGGAGCGGGGGACCGGCAGGCCGGCCGCGGCAAGGAAACGGGACGCATAGTCCTTGTCCTTGGCAAGCGCGGCGGCGCCGGCGCCATTGATGTCGAAATTGGTGCCCTTGAAGATGAAGCGGCGACCATCGGCGGCAGTGATCGCGCCGGCGTAGCCGTAAAGCGGCTCGACCTCGAGCCGTGCCCCGCGCATGGCGCACAGGCGCGCAAGGATGTCCACCCAGAGCGGACTGGTCGCAGGCCGTGCGACGGAGGGCGGAGCGGCGTCCAAGGCGGGTGGGGCCTAGTTGTTTCGCCGCTGCATCATGTTGGCATTGTAGTCGATGCGGAAGAGCTTGGGGTTGGTCGGACCGTTGACGGTGGTGTTGTAGATCGCGACCGACGTGTCGTAGCCCTGCGCATCCGTCACGGTCCACTGCTTCAGCTCGGTCGATTCCGCGTCGAAGATCAGCGTCAGCTTGCCGGAGCCGAACGTCGTGTCGTCGGAGAGAACGACAGTCACCAGATCCGGCTCGACCGACACGCCCGCGACATCGGCATCGGCGGCGAGGTTGATCTGTTCCGCCAGCAGGAAGCGCAGCGGCGTTTCCGAAAGGGGCCAGATATCCTGGGTCGCGAGCTTGCGATCCTTCACCGAGACCGACTTGCCGTCGGCGACGATGTCCACCTTGGACGGCGGATTGTAATAGAAGCGGATCTTGCCGGGGCGGGCGAGGTAGAACTTGCCTTCGGCGCGCTCGCCGTTCGGGCCGAACTGGATGAAGTCGCCATGCATGGTCTTCACCGAGTTGAAGTAGGTGTTGACCTCGGCCAGCGTCTTCTTCTGCTCCGCGTTGAGCGCGGCGGCACCGGCCGGATCGAGCGGCGACAGCAGGGCGGTCGCAACGGTCGCGATCGTGGCAAGGCGCAGGAACGTGCGGCGGGCGAATGTCATGCGTCAAGGCTCCGTCGAATGGACCCGCCTCGCGGGGAGGCGGGGAAATCGTGCCATCAAATCTGTGTCCGCGCTAGCAGGCGGCTGTGGCGAAGTTGCGACGAGGCGATTTTAAAAATCGTCCTCGACCCCGTTCTGGACGAGGATCTCGCGCTTGCCGGCGTGGTTGGCGGCTCCGACGAGACCTTCCTGCTCCATCCGCTCGATGATCGAGGCGGCGCGGTTGTAGCCGATCGACAGGCGGCGCTGGATGTAGGAGGTCGACGCCTTCTTGTCGCGCAGGACGATCGCCACCGCCTTGTCGTAGAGGTCGTTGCCCTCGTCGCCGCCGCCGCCGCCGGCAAGCTGGTCGTAGGGGCTGTCGGACACCTCGTCGTCCGCCGTGACCGCCTCCAGATACTGCGGCGTGCCCTGACGCTTCAGGTGGGCGACGATATGCTCGACCTCGTCGTCGGCGACAAACGGCCCGTGCACGCGCTGGATGCGCCCGCCGCCGGCCATATAGAGCATGTCGCCCTGGCCCAGAAGCTGCTCCGCGCCCTGTTCGCCGAGGATCGTGCGGCTGTCGATCTTGGAGGTGACCTGGAAGGAGATCCGGGTCGGGAAGTTCGCCTTGATCGTGCCGGTGATGACGTCGACCGACGGGCGCTGCGTCGCCATGATCAGATGGATGCCGGCGGCGCGCGCCATCTGCGCCAGACGCTGGATCGCGCCCTCGATGTCCTTGCCCGCGACCATCATCAGGTCGGCCATCTCGTCGACGATGACGACGATATAGGGCATCTTCTCCAGCGGCAGTTCCTCGTCCTCGAAGATCGGCTCGCCGGTCTCGCGGTCGAAGCCGGTCTGGACGGTGCGGGTGAAGGTCTCGCCTTTTTCCAGTGCCTGGGCGACGCGCGTGTTGAAGCCGTCGATGTTGCGCACGCCCATCTTCGACATCTTCTTGTAGCGCTCCTCCATCTCGCGGACGGTCCACTTGAGCGCCACGACCGCCTTCTTCGGGTCGGTGACAACGGGCGTCAGCAGATGGGGAATGCCGTCGTAGATCGACAGTTCCAGCATCTTCGGGTCGATCATGATCAGCTTGCACTGCTCCGGCTCCAGCCGGTAGAGCAGCGACAGGATCATCGTGTTGATCGCCACCGACTTGCCCGAACCGGTGGTGCCGGCGACGAGCAGATGCGGCATGCGGGCGAGATCGGCGATCACCGGCTCGCCGCCGATGGTCTTGCCGAGCGTCAGCGCCAGTTTCGCCTTGCTCTTCTCGTAGTCGCTGGCGGCGAGCAGCTCGCGCAGGAACACCATCTCGCGACGCTGGTTCGGCAGTTCGATGCCGATGGCGTTCTTGCCCGGGATCACCGCGACACGGGCGGAGATCGCGCTCATCGAGCGGGCGATGTCGTCGGCAAGGCCGATCACGCGGCTCGACTTGATGCCGGGGGCAGGCTCCAGTTCATAGAGCGTCACCACCGGACCGGGGCGCACCTCGATGATCTCGCCGCGCACGCCGAAATCCTCCAGCACGCCTTCCAGAATGCGGGCGTTCTGTTCCAGCGCGTCAGTGTTGATCGCGGTCTGGCGGCCGCCGTTCTTCGGCTCGGCAAGCAGATGCAGCGGCGGCAGTTCATAAACGCCGGGCTGGCGCAGGAACGACGGCTGCGCCTCGGCCACGACCCGCTTGCCCGGGCGCGGACGGGCAGCCGGCGGCACCACGCGTCCCGCGGGCGGTTCGTCCCGGCTCGCCGGTCCGGCAATCGCCCGCGGCAGCGGCGTGGACATCGGCCCGTCGGGATCGTCGTCCTCGTCGAAATCCGGCAGGTCGTCGAGGCTCGGCACCGGCGGTTCCGGCTCGGCCACCACCTCGGCGTCCGCGCCTTGCGGATAGAACGCATCGAGCCCGTCGTCTTCCGGCGGCATCAGGCGGTCGGCGAGCTTGCGGCGCAGCGCGGAGAACCCGCCGTGCCGGCCGACCGGATCGTCGTCCTCCATGTTGCCACGCGGTGCGTCGTCCCAGTCGTCGTCCTCGTCATAGGCCGGGAGATCGAAATCCTCGTCGCCGCGCCTGGCGGCGCGCCGGCGGAAGACGAGACGGCGCGCGGTCGCGCCGGCAAGCAGCCCCAAATGGGCGACCGCACCGACCAGCGCCTGCCAGCGCCCGCCGCCATGGTCATCGTCCTCGTCGTCGTCGGCTTCATAGTCCGGCACCGCGCCGACGCTGCGCGCATGGCGCGACGGCTCCGGCAGGGGCTCCAGCACGGGAGCCGGCTCGCGGCCGAGCCAGCCGGCGGCGCGCAGCATCAGGATCGTGGCCGGAACGCCAAGGCCGAGCCCGCCGACGATCATCGCCATTCCGGGCGTCAGATCGTCGGTCAGCATCGCCGGGATCATGTGAACGAAATCGCCGAGAAACCCGCCGAGCCCGGTCGGCAGCGGCCAGCTGGCCGGCACGGGAAGGGCGGCAAGCGCCCCGGCGGCCAGGAGCGTGCCGGCCACCCAGGCGCCCAGGCGCCGCACAGCGATGCGGCTCGCGCGCGCCGACAGCAACCGCCAGCCCCATAGAACCACGGGCACGAGGAAGACGGCCGCCGCAAGCCCGATCGCCTGCATGAAGAAATCGGCGATCACCGCACCGGGCCAGCCGAGCGCATTGCGCACCGGCGCGGTGGTGGCGTGGCTGAAGCTCGGGTCGGTGACCGACCAGGTGGCAAGCGCGGAGGCAAGCGCCGCGCTGGCGGCAATCACGGCGAGACCCGCCGCGCCGATCATGTTGCGCTTCAGGAACCGCTTCAGCGGCGCTTCGGTGTCTTCCAGTCCAAGGGCCGCGGCACGGCCGGAGCGGGCAGGGGTGGCACGGCGCATGATCTCAAGACCCTCCCAGAACGCTGCGGACACGCGTGAGGCCGGTCTCGACGGTGGCGAGATCGTCGACCAGCGCAAGACGGATGAAATCGGCGCCGGGATTCCCGGAGCCGGCATCGACCGAAAGCACGTCGCCGGGCAGGACCTTCACGCCGGCCTCGGCCCAGAGCCGTTTGGCAACCGCGCTGCCACCGCCCCAGCGCGCCACATCCAGCCAGAGAAAAAATCCGCCTTCCGGCACGACATCGGAAAAGAGAGATCCGAGGATCCGCTCCGCGCTTGCGTATTTCTCGTTGTAGAGACGACGGTTTTCCGCGACATGCGCCTCGTCGCGATAGGCGGCAGCGGCCACCGCCTGCAGCGGCATCGGCACTTGCGGCGCGGCCAGCCCGCGAAACCGCGACCAGCTTGCCAGGAACTCCGGATCGCCGGCGGCGAAGCCGCAACGCAGACCGGCAAGGTTCGACCGTTTCGACAGCGAATTCAGGCTGATCACATTGGCGAAGCCGTCGCCCGTCGCATGGGCGGCTTCCAGCACGCCCGGCGGCGGCGTCTCGCGGTAGATCTCGGAATAGCATTCGTCGGCGATGATGAAGAAGCGATGCTTGCGGGCAAGGTCGATCAGTTTCGTCCAGGTCGCGAGATCGGCGACCGCGCCCTGCGGATTGGCCGGCGAGGCGTAGATGAAGGCAATCGTCCGCTCCAGAAGCGCCGGGGAGAGCGCGTCCAGATCGGGCAGGAACCCGGTCTCCGCCCCGGCATCCAGATAGACCGCCTCGGCGCCGGCCACATGGGCGGCGGCGGCATAGGTCTGGTAGAAGGGATTGGGCATGAGCACCGCCGGGCGCTCGGTCGATTTGGCCAGATAATCGCGCGCGCCGAGTGCGGCAAAGGTCAGGCCCTCGCGCGATCCGTTGAGCGGCAAGACGCCGCGCGCGCTGTCCAGCGTTCCGCCAAGGCCATAGCGCGTGTCGAGCCAGCCGGAGACGGCGGCGCGAAAATCGTCGGTTCCGCGAATGTTCGGATAGCGGCTGAAGTCGGCGAGATTGGCGGCCAGGATGTCCCCGGTGAAGGCCGGAATCGGATGACGCGGCTCGCCGATGGTCATCACGATCGGCTCCGCGCCCGGAGGCACGCCCTCGATCAGCGCCGCCAACCGCTCGAACGGATTGGCGGACGGCAGGCCGGGGCCGGAGGCTGCAGAACGAATGGGCGACACGGACATGCGGACCTGACTTCTCCCGTTCCACGCCAAACTGGCGCGCGCGGAACCTAAGATCTTGAAATCATTCAACCAGCTCTCGGGGAAGCAACAGTTCTCCACCCCGACCGGTCTCGTTTTGTCCGCAAAGCCTATCGCCGGTTGGTAAATCCCTCATTAACCAAGGAGCGAAAGCGGCTGCGCTTTACACAGACCGCGCGCCCCGCGGTGTCCGCCGGTCAGAAGTCGCAGGCGATGCCCTTGATTTCCCAGTCTTCATAGCGCGTCGGTTCCAGCCCGCCGCGCCCGTCGATCTCCCGGGGAAAGGCCTTCTGGCGGGCGTCGATCTCCTTGCGCCGGGCTTCGGCTTCCTTCAGGGCGCGCTGTGCCGGTGCGGGGAGATCCTCGAAGCGGCGCGGGGCGGGGGCCTCCTCTGCCGGATCCGCGACGGAAGCGGCTGACGGCGGGGTCGGATCCTGGAGGTCGGTCGTCTTGGACATGGCGGTTGCTGGCCTTCGCGGTTGCCGGGGCAAGGGCGGGGGACACGGGAAACGCGGTCCGCTCTCTTGCGCAACGAACCGTCTCCGCCAACATATAGGGCGCAATACCGGTGGCCTGCAACGCCACCGGCCGAAGCACCCGGGCAAGACGACGGGGAGCGACGCGGCACCGCCGCCAGACGAGGTTGAAACGGATGAACTATTTCCGCACGGCACTTCTGCTTGCCGCGATGACCGCGCTCTTCATGGGGCTCGGGTTCTTCATTGGCGGCCAGTCCGGCATGATGATCGCGTTCGTGATTGCCGCCGGCATGAACCTGTTCAGCTACTGGAATTCCGACAAGATGGTGCTCAGGATGCACCATGCGGTGGAGGCGAACGAACGCCAGGCGCCGGAGCTGTTCGCCATGGTGCGCGAGCTCGCGGCGCGGGCCGACCTGCCGATGCCGAAGGTCTATCTCATCGACAATCCCCAGCCCAACGCCTTCGCCACCGGCCGCAACCCGCAAAATGCCGCTGTCGCGGCCACCACCGGACTGCTGAATTCGCTGTCGCGCGAAGAGGTTGCCGGCGTGATGGCGCACGAGCTCGCGCATGTGAAGAACCACGACACGCTGATCATGACGATCACCGCGACGATTGCCGGCGCGATCTCCATGCTCGCCAATTTCGCGTTCTTTTTCGGCGGCAACCGCGACAACAACAATCCGCTCGGCTTCGTCGGCGTGATCGTGATGATGATCGTCGCGCCGATGGCGGCGATGCTGGTGCAAATGGCGATCAGCCGGACGCGCGAATATGCCGCCGACCGGATGGGAGCCGAGATCTGCGGCAATCCGATCTGGCTTGCCTCCGCGCTCGACAAGATCGCCGGCGGCGCGGCGCGCATCCACAATCCGGATGCCGAACGCAATCCGGCGACCGCGCATATGTTCATCATCAATCCGCTTTCAGAAGAGCGGATGGACAACCTGTTCTCCACCCACCCCAACACCGAAAACCGCATCCGCGCCCTGCGCGAGATGGCGGGAGGCGGCGGGGCCCGCTTCGAGGGTCCGGTGCGGGCCGATCCTCCCGGCCCCTGGGGCCGGCGCGGCGCCGGGACGGGTGGCACCCGCGCCGACGGCCCGGCATCGCGCGGCCCCTGGGGCTGACGAAAGGATCGGGCGCCTTTTCGCAGGCCGTCGGGCGATTTCGGCCTTGTGAAGACCGCGCCCGGCGGTGCATATGCGCAGTCTCGCTTGACCAGGACCCCGCGACCGACCGCTCCGCGACACCCGCGAGAGACCGGGCGGTCCATCAAACCGAAAGACGCGCCCCATCGTGCCGACCTCCAGACCGCCCGGCCGCAAGACCCCGAACGCGAAACGCCGTCCGCCCCAGTCCGGGCGCGGGACTGCGGACCGGTCGACGACTGGCCGCGAGACCCCGGGCCTCAAGGCGCGCAAGATCGCGGCCGAGGTGCTGGGCCGCGTGATCTACGGACGGCGGCCGCTCGACGAGGAGCTTCACGACGCACGCGGACATCCCGAGCTGCACACGCTCGGCGACAAGGACCGCGCGCTGGTGCGTGCCATCCTCGGCCTTGCACTGCGCCGCCGCGGCCAGATCGCGGCTGCCCTCGAGATGCTGCTGGAGCGTCCGATCCCGGAAAAGACCGGCGCCGTCATGAACATCCTGCATGTCGCGGGCGCACAGATCCTGTTCATGGAGGTGCCCGACCGGGCTGCCGTCGACATCGCCGTTGCCGACGCCGGTCGCGATCCGGTGACCCGCCGCTACAAGGGTCTCGTCAACGCCGTGTTGCGGCGCATGTCGGACAACTCCGCCGAACTGCTGCAAAAAACCGGGCAGGTCTGGCGCAACACGCCGGTCTGGCTCTTCGCCGGCTGGCAGAAGGCCTATGGCGAGGAAACGGCGCTCGCGATCGCCGCCATGCACCAGCATGAACCCAATCTGGACCTTACCGTGAAAGCCGACCCGCAGGCCTGGGCCGAACGTCTCGGCGGGCAGATTGTCGCGCGCGATACCGTTCGCCTCGCGGAGACCAGTGGGCGCATCGAAGCCCTTGCCGGTTACGACGAGGGTGCCTGGTGGGTGCAGGACGCCGCCGCCAGCCTGCCGGCAAAGCTGCTCGGAGACGTGGCGGGCAAGCGGGTGGCCGACCTGTGTGCCGCGCCCGGCGGCAAGACGGCGCAACTCGCCCAGGCCGGCGCGTCGGTTACGGCCTTCGACATCTCCAAGAAGCGCCTTGCGCGGCTGTCGGAAAATCTCGAAAGGCTCGGACTTCAGGCCGAGGTGGTGGCCGCCGACCTGCTGGAACACGATCCCGGGACGCACTTCGATGCGATCCTGCTCGATGCGCCCTGCAGCGCGACCGGTACGATCCGCCGCCACCCGGAGGTTGCCTGGAACCGGCGTAAGGAGGATATCGACACGCTCGCCGAGCGTCAGGCAGCGCTGCTTGCACGGGCGGCGACCTGGCTCGCGTCCGGCGGAACCCTCGTCTATTGCACCTGCTCGCTCGAGCCGGCCGAAGGCGAGAAGCAGATCGAGGCATTTCTTGCCGCCAATCCGGACTTCCGCCGCGAGCCGATCCGCGAGGCGGAAACCGGCGTGGCGGGAACGGTGACCGACGCCGGCGACCTGCGCACGCTGCCCTCGTCGCTCCCGCGGGATCCGGCGGCCGCCGGCGGGCTCGACGGCTTCTTTGCCGCACGGCTGGTGCGCCGCGCCGCCACAGACGCGACCGGCTGATCCAGCACGACAAATCATCCGCGCCTTGCGGATTTAACCAGCCGAGCGATCTCGGTCCGGTGTGCGCTCGTCGCGTCTCTTGACGCACGATCGACCGTCATTTATCTCATTTATGAGAGTATCGTTCACAAATGAGATAATCGATGGTGATCGACCAGGATGCCGGACTTGCCGAGCGGATCCGCACCCTGCGAACCCGCGAGGGCTGGACGCTGCAGGAGCTGGCCGACCGGAGTTCGGTCAGCCGGGCAACGCTGTCGCGGATCGAAAACGCGGAGGTCAGCCCGAACACGCAGGTGCTGGCGAAGCTCTGCTCGGCCTTCGGCCTGACCCTGACCCGGCTGCTGGCGCCCCTCGACGGCGGATTTCAGCCGCTTGTCGCCCACAAGGATCAGACGACATGGGCCGATGCCGACGCCGGGTTCACGCGCCGGGTTGTTTCGCCGCCAAGCCGCGGCCTGAACGCCGAGGTGATCCGCTGCGATCTGGAGGCAAACACCCGCATCGACTATGAAACGCCGCCGGTCTCTGGCCAGGAACACCATCTGGTCATGCTGGAGGGCAGGCTCGATGTCGTGATCGATGGCCAGGCTTACGCGTTGTCGCCCGGCGACTGCCTGCGCTATCGGCTTTTCGGCGCCTCGCGCTTCGAAACCGGCGCCGAGCCCGCCGCCTATCTGCTGCTGCTGGACTGAGCCCATGTCCGAGACCACGTCCCGCCCCGTGCCCGAAGTTTCCATCATCCCCTTGTCCGGCGACGCGCTCGAGGCGCACCTCGACGCCCTGTCCGCCATCCTTGTCGCCAGCGTGGATGCCGGCGCGGCGATCAGCTTCCTGCAGCCGCTCGACCCGCTGGCCGCGCGGGCTTTCTGGACGGAAAACGTGTTTCCGCAGGTTCGCCGGGGCAACCGGGTGCTGCTGGCGGCCGTTTCCGGCGACACAACGGTCGGCACCGTGCAGCTTGAAACGCGGCTTCCGCCCAATCAGCCGCATCGCTGCGAGGTCTCGAAAATGGCCGTGCACCCGCACCACCGGCGACGGGGCATTGCCCGGTCGTTGATGCAGGCGCTGGAAGGACACGCCAGAGCGCGGGGCAAGACGCTGATCACACTCGACACGAAAACAGGCGACGCCGCCCAGAGCCTCTATGCTTCCCTCGGTTACGCGGAAGCCGGCATCGTGCCCGGTTTCGCGCTCGATCCCGACGGGAAGGCGTTTCACTCCACCACCTATATGTACAAGACGCTCTGATCCCGGAGAGCCAGCCCTTCCCACCAAAAAAGAACCTGTCCGGCCCGTATCGGCGCGGCTGACGCGTCCGCGGGGCGCTGCCCGGCTTTGCGTCGTTGACGCTACGGCCAGCGTGAAACCTGCAAAAATGCGGAGATTTCCAAAGATACATGTCGAATCGGACCGGACGCTGTAACGGATCGCTAACCTTAATCCGCAAGACTCGTTTTAAATGCGAACATGCGTCGCGAAAGGAAACGAGTGCAACGCCCGTCGGGCTGGAGGGAAACCGATCGAGATGACGCTATTGTCAGTGGCCGAACGGGCACGGGTCTGGCGTCTTCTCGCGCACACGGCCTGGCAGTCCATATTGCGCTGGGTTCACGGCGGCCCCCTGTTCAGATGGCGACCGTTTGCCGGCGCGCCGGCGCGACTGCTGATCGCGCCGCAGGACCTGCGCACGGCGGACGGAACCAATGCGGCCGACATCTATGCCGGCCGCTTCGTTTTCGCCGGTCAGCAGATCGAGGCGAACGGACGCTCGCCCTTCGAGGTCGAGCCGCCGTCGCGCGACTGGGCGCGGGCGCTGCACGGCTTCGGCTGGCTGCGCCACCTCAAGGCCGCCGACACCGTGGTCGCGCGCCAGAACGCGCGCGCGCTCGTCGACGACTGGATGCGGTTTTGCGGATACTGGCACGACACCGGCTGGGAACAGCCGGTGGTGGCGCGCCGGGTGCTGGCCTGGCTGTCACAGTCGCCGCTGATCCTTGAGGATTGCGACCGCGAGTTCTACCGCCGCTTCCTGCGCTCGTTGGCGCGCCAGGTCCGTTATCTCCGGCGCACGATGAACGAGACGCCCGACGGCGTGCCGCGTCTGACCGCAGCCATCGCCGTTGCCGCCGCCACCGTGTCGATGTCCGGACAAGGACGCTACGTACGCCAGAGCCTGCGCCGTCTCGACCAGGAGCTGACCCGCCAGATCCTCGCCGACGGCGGCCATGTGTCGCGCAATCCGGCGGCGCTTCTGGACATTCTCGTCGATCTTCTGCCCGTGCGCCACGCGCTGACGGTGCAAGGCCTGCCGACGCCCCAGGCGGTGATGCAGTCGATCGACCGGATGATGCCGATGATCCGCTTCTTTCGCCATGGCGACGGGGCCTTCGCCCATTTCAACGGCATGGGGCCGACCCCGGCGGATCTGGTGGCCACGATTCTCGCCTATGACGATGCCCGCGGCGCGCCGCCGAGCAATGCGCCGCATTCCGGCTATCAGCGGCTCAGCGCCGGCGACACAGTGGTGCTGATGGAGACCGGCTGCCCGCCGCCGCCGGCCCTCAGCCTCAACGCCCATGCCGGCTGCCTGTCCTTCGAGATGTCCTCCCGGCGCACCCGGCTGATCGTCAACTGCGGCGTCTCGTCGTCCGATCGCGGCACGTGGCGCACCGTCTCGCGCTCTACCGCCGCCCATTCGACCGCGACCATCGACGACACCTCCTCCGCGCGCTTCCTCTCCGATCCGCGCTACCGCGACTGGCTCGGCGCGCCCATCGTCGCCGGCCCGACGCAGGTGCCGGTTACCCGCGACGACGGCCCCGACGGCCTGCGCGTCATCGCCAGCCACAACGGCTATCAGGAAAGCCACCGCCTGCTGCACGAGCGCGAGCTGACGCTTGCGACAGACGGCAGCGTGCTCGACGGCATCGACCGCTTCATGCCGACGGGAAAGGCCGTGCGTGGCGACGAATTCGCCTTGCGCTTTCATCTGCATCCGGCGCTGAAGGCGAGCACCGTTCGGGCGGGAACCGCCGTGCTGATCGTCGCGCCCGATGGCGAGGCCTGGGAATTCGTCGCGCCGGGCTGCGAAACCGTGATCGAGGAATCGATCTATCTGTCGGATTCCTACGGCCACCGGCGCAGCGAGCAGATCGTGGTCTACGGCCGCGTCGCCCACCGCCGCGAAGCCGCCTGGCAGTTCCGCCGCACGGCCGCCCCGCAGGCCGTTCGCCGGCGTGTCAGCGACGCAGGTGCGGAAGAACTCGACCTCTAGTCGCAAAAACCGGCCGACGGCGCCGCCTGACGCCTGAAAAACGCGGGGCCTTGCGCCTTTTCTCGCGGCTTTGCCCCATCATCGCCTTTCCGAAATCGGCGCTTCATGCTAGGCGCTTGGGCCATCTCCCAATGCCCAACCGCCGAAGGAAAATCCACATGGCCGTGGTGTCGAAACGCACTCCCGTTCCCGAGCTGGTCCCCGTCAAGCGCGCGCTTCTGTCCGTCTCCGACAAGACGGGACTCATCGACTTCGCCAAGGCCCTGGCCGCGCGCGGCGTTTCGCTGGTCTCCACCGGCGGCACACGGGCAGCCCTTGCCGACGCGGGCCTTGCCGTCAGCGACATTTCCGAGGTCACCGGCTTTCCCGAGATCATGGACGGGCGGGTGAAGACGCTGCATCCCAAGGTCCACGGCGGCCTGCTCGCGATCCGCGACGATGCCGACCATGCCGCGGCCATGCGCGAGCACGGCATCGAGGGCTTCGACCTCGTCTGCGTGAACCTCTACCCCTTCGAGGACACGGTGGCGAAGGGCGCGGATTTCGCGACCGCCATCGAGAACATCGACATCGGCGGACCGGCGATGACCCGCGCGGCGGCCAAAAACCACGCCTATGTGACCATGATCAGCGATCCGGCCGATTATGCCGGCGTGATCGACGCCATGGACCACAACGAGGGCCAGGTGCCGCTGGAACTGCGCAAGCGACTGGCGCAGAAGGCCTTCGCCCGCACCGCCGCCTATGACGCGGCCGTCTCAAACTGGTTCGCGGGCGCGATCGGCGAGCCGGCGCCGGCCCATGTCGCCATGGGCGGCCAGCTTTCCTCGGTGATGCGCTATGGCGAAAACCCGCACCAGCAGGCGGCCTTCTACACCACGCCGGAGCGCCGCAACGGCGTCGCCACCGCCCGGCAGGTGCAGGGCAAGGCGCTGTCCTACAACAACATCAACGACACGGATGCGGCCTTCGAGCTGGTCAGCGAATTCGATCCGGCCGTCTCCGCCGCCGTCGCGATCATCAAGCACGCCAACCCCTGCGGCGTCGCCATCGGAGACAGTCTCAAGGACGCTTATGAAAAGGCGCTGGCCTGCGATCCCGTGTCCGCCTTCGGCGGCATCGTCGCGCTGAACCGCCCGCTCGACGCCGACGCCGCGACCGAGATCGTCAAGATCTTCACCGAGGTGATCATCGCCCCCGATGCCAGCGACGAGGCTATCCGGATCGTCGCGGCGAAGAAGAACCTGCGCCTGCTCCTGACCGGCGGCCTTGCCGACCCGCGCGCCGGCGGCCGCATCGTCAAGTCGGTGGCCGGCGGCCTGCTGGTCCAGGACCGCGACACCGGCGTCGTCGACGATCTCGACCTCAAGGTGGTCACCAAGCGCCAGCCGAGCGAGCAGGAGCTCGCGGACCTCAAATTCGCCTTCCGCGTGGCGAAACACGTGAAGTCCAACGCCATCGTCTATGTGAAGGACGGGGCAACGGCGGGCATCGGCGCCGGCCAGATGAGCCGCATCGACAGCGCGCGCATCGCCGCCCAGAAGGCGCAGGATGCGGCCAAGACGGCCGGCTGGGACGCGCCGCGCACGCAAGGCTCGGCGGTTGCCTCCGACGCCTTCTTCCCCTTCGCCGACGGTCTGCTCGCCGCAGCCCAGGCGGGCGCGACCGCCGTGATCCAGCCGGGCGGCTCAATGCGCGATCAGGACGTGATCGACGCGGCCGACGAAGCCGGGCTCGCCATGGTCTTCACCGGGATGCGCCACTTCCGTCACTAACGGACGATTGCATCGCCGGGAACGAACGAAACAGGGGCTTGCGCGGCGCGCTTTGATTTTCGCCGCCGCGCACCCCACATACCTCTGGTCCGCGGCAGTCGACGGAAAAGGGGTGACACATGGCGGCAAGCTACGACAACCTCGGTATCGATCCGGAATATCTCGGCCCCGAGGAGGAGCGCGAACGCAAGGTGCGTGCGCGCATCTTCGATGTCGCGCGTAAGGCCGCCGGCCAGATCCCATTTATGGAAGACGTGATCGCCGCCTATTACTGCGCGCTCGATCCGGCGACGCCGTCGCGGGTGCGCGGCGCCATCCTGGCCGCGCTGGCCTATTTCGTGATGCCGCTGGACATGATCCCGGACGTATTGCTCGGCGTGGGCTTTACCGATGACGCCAGCGTGCTGATGGGCGTTCTGGCGCTGGTGCGTGCCCATGTGCGCGACGAACATCTGGACGCCGCGCGCGAGGCGCTGACGCCAAAGAGCCGCAAACGCTCCTGACGGCGCCCTGCATCCGCGGCAAAGCTATTCGGAAGGATCGCTGGTGTCGCGGGGCGATGGCGCCTTCATGCGCCAGCACCCGGCCTGACGGCCCGCCAGGAGCCAGTAGACGAAGCCGCCGACGAAGCCGGCCGCCAGCACCACCAGGCTGCCGCGCGGCAGGCCTGAGGGCGCGCTCTGGACGCCCGCCGCCTGTCCCCCGGCGTCCTGCATGACCCAAAGCGCGAGCGCGATCAGTCCGCCGGCGGCAAGGTGGAACACGATGCCGCGCAGCCGCAGCATTTCGGAGAAAAGCACGGCAATCAGCGCCGGCACGAAGGACAACCCGCCAATCACGCTCGCCCCGACGAGCCCGGCGCCGACAGCGGCCCCGATCTCCGCCGGATGCGCGTCCCCCGTCCAGGCCTGGAACAGGCCGAAGGCCAGAAAGACGCCCGCCGCGACGAAGGCAAGCACCAGCGCGATCACCACACGGATCGTCTGGGCGAGGACTGCGGCGGCATCGATCATGTCAGTCAGGCGCTTTGCCCGGCGGGTGCTGCCTCAAGCGCTGCCCGGTCGCGGGCGCGCATGCGCTCCGATTCCGACTTGAGCTGGCCGCAGGCGGCGAAGATGTCCCGCCCGCGCGGGGTGCGGATCGGCGAGGCATAGCCGGCCTTGTTCACCACATCCGCGAAAGCCTCGATCTGCTCCCAGTCGGAACATTCGTGCCCCGACCCCGGCCACGGGTTGAACGGGATCAGGTTGATCTTGGCCGGAATGCCCTTCAGGAGCTGCACCAGCTTGCGGGCATCGGCCAGACTGTCGTTGACGCCCTTGAGCATCACATATTCGAAGGTGATCCGCCGGGCGTTGTTCAGCCCCGGATAGGCGCGGCAGGCGTCGAGCAGCGCCGCGATGTTCCATTTCTTGTTGATCGGCACCAGTTCGTCGCGCAAGTCGTCGCGCACCGCATGCAGCGAGATCGCCAGCATGCAGCCGATTTCGGCGCCGGTGCGGGCGATTTCGGGAACGATGCCTGAGGTCGACAGGGTGATGCGGCGCTTGGAGAGCGACAATCCGTCGCCATCGGACGCGATCAGCAGGGCCTTCTTGACGTTGTCGAAATTGTAGAGCGGCTCGCCCATGCCCATCATCACGATGTTGGTGACGAGCCGGCCCTCGCTCGGCACCGCCGCATCGGCCGGCGTCTCTCCGCGCGGAAAATCGCCGAGACGGTCGCGGGCGATCAGGATCTGGGAGAGGATTTCCTCCGCCGTCAGATTGCGCACCAGCCGCTGCGTGCCGGTATGGCAGAAGCTGCAGGTCAGCGTGCAGCCCACCTGCGAGGACACACAAAGCGTTCCGCGTCCCTCTTCCGGAATATAGACCGTTTCGATCTCCACCGGACGGCCGGCCCCGCGCGGCGGGAAGCGGAACAGCCACTTGCGCGTGCCGTCGTTGGAAATCTGCTCCGAGACGATCTCGGGCCGCGCAATGGTGAAAGCGTCGGCGAGTTGCGCGCGCAGATCCTTGGAAACATTGAGCATATCGGCAAAATCCGACACGCCGCGCACATAGAGCCAATGCCACATCTGGGCGACCCGCATGCGCAGCTGGCGCTCGGGAACGCCAATTCCGGCAAGCGCCTGCGCCAGTTCGTCACGGTCGAGACCGATCAGCGTCGGCTTCTCCGCAGGCTGTGCCGCCGTTGCCGGGGCGGGCGAGGTGCCGCGCCGCTTGTCGGGTCCATCGATGTCGATCACGGTCATGATCCGGGTTCCAAAGGTTCGTGCGTTGTCTGGATACGGCGCCGGCAGGGCGTCGGGGTGTCGCACGGCCGCAGGGGCGCGCATCCGTCCCGCCGAAGCCTAACATGCCGGGGCTGCCGGCGGATGCCCCTAAACGCGAGAGGCCTCCGCCAACGCCGAAAGGCGGTGGCCTGAACCACCGCCTTTCGACAGGACGTCTAGATATACGTCATCGCATGCGAATGCGAGTCCGATCGCCCGCAGAAACCCGCCAGCCTTACCGGCAGGCCGTGTCCGCGGAGCCGATCGCCGCCGTCACGCCGGACAGCGAATAGGTGTAGGTCGTCTGCGTGCCGCGCGCCGAAACGCCCGACACGACCATCTCCCGTCCGGCCTTCATCGCGGCGACGAGCTTGCGCTCTTCCGCCGGATTGGCCATCCAGGCGCCATCCTTCTTGGTGAACATCGTGAACTTCTGCCCGTCGATATCGACGGAAACAGACGACTGCTCCTTGAAGGAATAGCCGACGATCACACTCGGCTCGTTGTCGACATTCTCACCCGGGCGGTTCGACACGAAGAAGAACACATCTCCGTGATTGCGATCGCTCGGCGCGAGCTTCGTGGGTTTCGAAAGCGCGTAGCAAACCTTGCCCTTGGCTCCGCCGTAGGAATAGGTCGCCCATGCGCTGTGCTGGCCGATCAGAGCCGGCGTCTGCGCCAGCGCTGCCGCGCTCGTGAAAACAAGCGCAAGAAGGGCCGGAATTAGCGTTCGTGCCTGCATCATCTCCTAACCGCTACTGCTCCCGTTGGATTTGGGTCAAACTTGCCAGGTTGGGGTTACCTTGTCTTAAGGTTATCGCGCCGCAAGTTACGAAAGGGTTGATAGACGCGCGCTAACATGGCGCGCCCTGTAAAACCCGGTATGATCGTGATGCAGAGCACGCTGCCTGTACAAATCGGGCGAGAGTGTGACATCACCGGAAATGCGGGATAAACCAAAACGCTATTGACGAATGCGGTCATGGCGGGCTGTTGTGCCCGCAGGGGTCGAAAGTCGGTTACCGGGTGTTCGGGACCTGTATTTCAGGCGTGGATCACGGGACCGGCACATCGGTCACGGCAAGCAGGAATGGAAAACGATAACCAATGTGGAACACTGCCGACCAGCTTCCTTGGACGGGTGAGGCCGCATAAACCGTGGCAAAGCCCGACCCGCTGACAGACCAGATCCGCCGCGTTGCCGAGCAACGCGACAAGACCGCTTTTGCGGCATTGTTCGACCATTTCGCGCCGCGCCTGAAGTCCTACCTCGTCCGCTTGGGCGCCGACGCCGCCTCGGCGGAGGAACTGACCCAGGAGGTGATGATCACCCTGTGGCGCAAGGCGCATCTCTTCGATGCCAGCCGCGCGACAGCCGCCACCTGGCTGTTCCGCATCGCCCGCAACCGACGGATCGACGCGCTCAGGCGCGACCGCTCGGCCCTGCTCGACAAGGAAGACCCGAGCCTGCGGCCGGCCGCCCCTGAGGACCAGGACGACGAGCTCGATGCCCGCCTGCGCGAGGACCGCGTGCGCGAAGCGCTGACCTCCCTTCCCGAGGAACAGGCGGATCTCATCCGTCGCGCGTTCTTCTCCGGCCTGTCGCACAGCCAGATCGCCGAGGACACCGGCCTGCCGCTCGGCACGGTGAAGTCGCGCATCCGCCTCGCCTTCGCCCGCCTGCGGCGCATCCTGGAAGCCGACGAGGCCGTCGACATCGACTGACACCGTCTCCCCTGCCTGCAGGGCACGCCAGTTCGATCCCGAACCTTTTGGTTGTCGCCGAGGGCCGGAAACGCCAGTACGAAAAAGGCCGCCGGAATGCCGGCGGCCTTTGCATTATACTATTGAATTAATTGATAA
>PARB01000054.1 GCA_002709505.1 Paracoccaceae bacterium
CATGGGTGAGCGCATTCAGCGCTTTCGGCCGGTTCAAGGTGACAAGACCCGCATGGCCGCGGATTTCGAACAGGATTTCGTCTTCGCTCATCACGTCCTCACAACCTTGTCGCCGAACAGGATCAACACGGCGAGGATCACGCCGTAGCCCCACAGCATCATCGCCGCGAACAACACATCGAATGCCGGCGGAAGCGCTGGAAACACCTGCGCGAAGGCCAGCGTCGCGGCGGCATCTCCCAACAGCCCGGGAATAACCACACCGGCGGCAAAGCGCGCGCTCTTTCCCGGTTCGCAGAACAGACGCGCGGCCAGCAGCGCGACCGCGCTGGCCAAGACGCCGCCGACGATCAGCGCGAGGACATAGGGAAGTCCCGGGCCGACCAGAATGAGATGGCCGAACAGCCGGAAGACAAGGCTCGCGGCAAGCCACCCAATAATACCAACGATCAGACCGCGTCGCATATCGCCATGCCCTTGTCCCCTTGCAGCCGGCGCGCGGAGCTTTCAATCATTTCAACAGATCCCGGGCGATGATCAGCCGCATGATCTCGTTGGTGCCTTCCAGGATCTGGTGCACGCGGACATCGCGCAGGAACCGTTCGACCGGATAGTCGCGCAGATAGCCGTAGCCGCCATGCAATTGCAACGCCTCGTTGACGACAGAGAATCCCACATCCGTTGCCATGCGCTTTGCCATCGCCGCCATGCGGGTAGCATCCGGGGTCTTTGCGTCCACGAGCGTCGCCGCCTTGTGCAGCAGAAGCCGCGCCGCCTCCAGCTCCGTCGCCATGTCTGCGAGGCGGAACTGCAGCGCCTGGAATTCGGCGAGCGGCTTGCCGAACTGCTTGCGCTCCTTGAGATAGGCAATCGACCGGTCGAGGCAGCTCTGCGCCGCGCCGAGCGAGCAGGCACCGATGTTGAGGCGCCCGCCGTCGAGGCCGGCCATCGCGATCCTGAACCCGTCGCCTTCCGCGCCGATGCGATTGGCGACCGGCACGCGGCAGTCGCTGAAATTCACCTGCGCGGTCGGCTGGCTCTTCCAGCCGAGCTTGGCCTCCTGCGCGCCGAAGCTCAGGCCCGGCGCGTCCTTTTCGACCACCAGACAGGAAATGCCCTTGGGACCGGCGTCGCCGGTGCGCACCATCACGACATAGATGTCTGAGCGTCCACCGCCCGAAATGAAGGCCTTGGAGCCGTTCAGCACATAGTCGTCACCGTCGCGAACGGCGCGTGTGCGAAGGCTCGCCGCATCCGACCCCGATCCCGGCTCCGTCAGGCAATAGCTGGCGAAATGTTCCATCGAACACAGTGCCGGCAAGAACCGTTGGCGCTGGGCATCGTCGCCAAAGCGGTCGATCATCCAGGCGGCCATGTTGTGGATCGAGATATAGGCGGCCGTCGAGGTGCAGCCTGCGGCCAATTCCTCGAAGATCACCGCCGCATCCAGCCGGGTCAGCCCGGACCCGCCGACATCGTCCCCGACGTAAATGCCGCCGAAACCGAGCTCTGCCGCCTTGCGCAGCGTGTCTTCGGGAAAATGGGAGGTTTCGTCCCATTCACGCGCGTTCGGCTCCATCTCGTCGCGTGCGAACTGGCGGGCAACATCCTGAAACGCGCGCTGGTCTTCGCCAAGAGTGAAATCCATCGAACCGCTCTCCTCCCGTAGCGTCGACGCGGAGACCTCGCGCGGCGACCTGCCCCGTGGGATTATCCGCCCCCTGCGCCTGCGTCAATTGCGACCCTGAATTCCCTCTGCCCTGTCTTTCGGCCACAGGCTTTCCGGTGCTAGTGTCTCGGCTCAAAGGTAAAACGTCTTTCCCGGAGTAGAAGCATGACAGCGCCCCAGCGCCCCGCGAACGGTCCGAGCACCGCCACCGTCGATGCCGTCGTGGGCGGCCGGCGCATGCGCCGAAACCGGCGCACCGACTGGTCCCGGCGCATGGTCCGCGAGAACACGCTGACGGTGGATGATCTCATCTGGCCCCTGTTCGTCACGCGCGGAACGAATGTTGCGGAAGCGGTGCCGTCGATGCCGGGCGTCATGCGCCACAGCGTCGACCGCATCCGGGCGCAGGCGGAAGACGCCGCAGCGCTTGGCATTCCGGCGATCGCGCTGTTTCCCAACACCGACCCGGAGCTGCGCGACGCGCGCGGATCGGAGGCGCTGAACGCGGAAAACCTCGTGTGCCAGGCCTGCCGGGAAATCCGCGCGGCCGGACTTCCCATCGGCCTGATCACCGATGTCGCGCTCGATCCCTACACCAGCCACGGCCATGACGGGCTGATGGAGGGCGAGACCATCGTCAACGACGAGACGGTGGAGCAGCTTGTGGCACAGGCGCTGCTGCAGGCGGATGCGGGCTCCGACGTGATCGCCCCCTCCGACATGATGGACGGGCGCATCGGCGCGATCCGCGCGGCGCTTGACGCCAACGGACATCAGGACGTCCAGATCATGTCCTATGCGGCGAAATACGCCTCCGCGTTCTACGGGCCGTTCCGCGACGCGGTGGGCACCAACATCACGCTGGTCGGAGACAAGCGGACCTACCAGATGGATCCGGCCAATTCCGACGAAGCGCTGCATGAGGTCGAACTCGACCTGGAGGAAGGCGCCGACATGATCATGGTCAAGCCGGGCATGCCCTATCTCGACATCATCCGCCGGGTGAAGGACGCCTTCCTGCGTCCGACCTTCGCCTATCAGGTGTCGGGGGAGTACGCGATGATCTGCGCCGCCGCCCAGAACGGCTGGCTCGACCGCGAGCGGGCGATGATGGAAAGCCTGATGGCCTTCAAGCGAGCCGGTGCCGACGGCGTATTGACCTATTTCGCACCAGAGGTCGCGCGTCGTCTCAAGGGCTAACCGCCCCTCGTCGGCGGAACCTCACGGCATGATCGACGACGTGCGCGGCGCCTGCGCAAGCAGCGCGGCAAGCCGGTCGATCCCCTCTTCGTAGCGGGCGTCCTGCGCGACATTGGCAAGGCAAAGCCGCACGGCCTGCGGGGCGTTTCTCGGCTCCACGCAAAAATGACGTGCGGGACTGACGCGAACGCCGAGCGACGCGGCCTCGGCGGCAAATCCGTCTGCGGTCCAACTGTCGGGAACCGGCAGCCAGGCGATCCCGCCGGCGAGGCGCTCGCGGTCCAGTCCGAGAAGCCGGGCATGGCAATAGTCGGCACGGCGGGCGATTCCTGCGCGCAGCAACGCGGCGCGCTCCGACAATTCCGGCTGTTCCAGCACCCAGCTTGCCGCATCGGCAAGCAGCGGCGACACCATCAGGCTCGTTGCGTTCAGCACCGCCTCGATGTGGCGGATCCTCTCCACAGGACCGGCGGCAAAGCCGACACGCAGCACCGGCGCGACGGATTTGGACAGTCCGGAGACCAGCACCGTGCGCTCCGGCACAAGGCGCGAAAACCCCGCCGGGGCATCCGGCATGAGAAAACCGTAGATCTGGTCCTCCACGATGGTCAGTCCCTGATGCGCCGCGACCGCGGCAAGATCCGCGCGCCGCGCCTGCGTCATGGAAATGCCCGTCGGGTTCTGCAAATCGGGCATCACCACCAGCAGCGAAACCGGATGACGGCGGCAGACCGCCTCAAGCGCGTCGGGACGCATGCCCTCTTCATCCCCCGCAACCGGATGCAACGGAATCCCGAGCGCGACGGCGGCCCCGATCACGCCGGGATAGGTCACCGCGTCGCAGGCAATCGCCCCCCCGCGCGCGGCGAATGCCTGAAACGCGGCGGACAGCGCCGACTGCGCGCCATGGGTCAGCACCACCTCCCGCGCGTCGAGCCCCGGACGCCACTGCGCCAGATACTGCGCCGCCGCCTCGCGGTCCTCCGCCCGGCCCGCTGACGCGGTATAGCCGGCTGGAATGGCGCCGGCCGACAACCGCGCCGTCGCCCGCTCCAGGGCCGCAGATACAAGCGGTGCCGCGTCATGCATCTGAAAGCCGTTGACCGCGAAATCGATGACGCCCGCATCCGCCCCCGTTTGCGCCGATGCGCCGGGCGGGAAAGACACCCGCCGGTCCGTGGCGCCGACAAAGGTGCCCCGCCCGACCTCTCCGTGGGCCAGTCCGGCCACCACAAGCGAACGATAGGCGCGCGCCACGGTAGCCGGCGCACAGCCAAGCTGCCACGCCGCCTCGCGGATCGGCGGCAGACGCGTACCGGCCGGCACGCGCCCTTGGGCAATCTCTGCGCGCAAATGCGTTTCGATGGAACGGGCGGTCGCCGGCCGCGCCTGCGCATCGGCCTTGATCCGCGAGAATATTGTCATGAGTACAATATAATAATTGTATCAAGTTTTGTCTCAGTCAATTTGAGGGCTCACACGACAACTCCAACGCCGGGAGATGGCGGATGCCCTCCGATATTCTCATGCCCCTCGCCCAATATGGCGTGCTCGTCCTGTTCATCGTCGCCATGGTCGGCTCTCCCGGGCCGGCAAACATGTCGCTGATGGCCAGCGGCGTCGCCTTCGGCGCACGGCCCGCGGTTCCGTTCCTGCTCGGCACCATGAGCGGTTTCCAGATCATCTTCTGGCTGAACGTGCTGGGGCTTTATGCGCTGCTGCAGGGCGTGCCGCAGGTGTTCCAGCTGCTGCGCTGGCTGTGCATCGGCTACATTGTCTATCTCGCCTGGACCATCGTGCGCTCGGGCAGCGGCGCGCCCGGCGACGCCCGGCGCGTTCCGGGCTACCTGCGCGGCCTGTGGGTGCACCCGCTCAGTCCCAAGGCCTATGCGATGCAGATCGCCGCGATCTCGCAGTTCGTCTCGCCGGAGCGCTATCTAGCCGACGCGCTTCTCGTATCGCTGACGTTCTGGGTCCTCGGCGGGATCCTGAACGGCCTGTGGCTTCTGGCCGGCGGCCGGTTGCGGATGGCCGTCCGCGCGTCCCGTTACCTGTATTGGCTCAAGCTCGTGCTCGCCCTTCTCATGGTCGGCTCGACCATCGCGAGCTTGCAAATGATCCCGGCTTGATGGCACAGGGAAGGTCCCGGATCCTTTCGCGGTGACCTTTCATGTCGGTTTCGCTCGATTCCATCCGCGCCGCGGCCCAGGTGATTTCCGGAGCCGTGATGCGCACGCCGTGCCTGCCGGCGCCGAAGCTCTCCCGCCTGACCGGCGCGGACGTCTGGGTCAAATACGAAAACCTGCAGGTGACCAACGCGTTCAAGGAACGCGGCGCGCTTGTGAAACTGTCTGCGCTTTCGCCCGAAGACCGCAGGCGCGGCGTCATCGCCATGTCCGCCGGCAACCATGCCCAGGCGGTTGCCTATCACGCCGGACGGCTCGGCATCCCCGCTACCATCGTCATGCCGAAACCGACGCCCTTCGTGAAGGTCGCCGCAACGCGCGGCTATGGCGCGCGGGTTGTGCTGGCCGGCGAGATGCTGGCCGACGCGCAAGCCGAAGCCGAACGGATCGCGGAGGCGGAAGGCCTCGTCTGGGTGCACCCCTATGACGACGAAGCGATCATCTGCGGTCAGGGCACAATCGCGCTGGAGATGCTGGAGGACCACCCGGACCTCGAATGCCTGGTCGTTCCGGTGGGCGGCGGCGGGCTGATTTCGGGCATGGCGACGGCGGCCAAGGCGCTGCGTCCCGACATCGAGATCATCGGCGTCGAAGCCGCGCTCTACCCGTCCATGAAGGGCGCGCTGGACGGTGAGGCCGTTCAATGCGGCGGCGCCACGCTTGCCGAAGGCATCGCGGTCAAGAATGTCGGCAAGCTGACGCTGGAGATCGTGCGCAAGAGCGTCGACGACATTCTCCTGGTCGACGAGGCGACCATCGAACAGGCGGTCAACGCCTATCTCACCCAGCAAAAGACCATGGCCGAAGGCGCCGGCGCGGCCGGTCTTGCCGCCCTGCTCTCCCACCGCGAGCGCTTCGCGGGGCGCAGCGTCGGGCTGGTGATGTGCGGCGGCAACATCGACCCGAGGCTGCTGTCCTCGATCATGGTGCGCGGCCTTGCGCACGAGGGGCGTCTGTTGTCGATCCGCATAACGACCCCGGATCGCCCCGGCGTCCTGGGCGACATCTCGACCCTGATCGGGTCGCTTGGCGGCAATATCCTCGAAGTCTCACACCACCGGCTGTTTCTCAACGTCCCGGCGAAGGGAACCACGCTGGATGTCACGATGGAAACCCACGACCGCACCCATGCGCAGGAGATCCTCGCCGCGCTTGAAAGCCGCGACTTCAGCGTCCGCATGCTGGATCTGGGAGAATCGCGCCTGTGACCCTCTATGCCGGCCGCATTTGACAGCACGCGCGGCAATCCCCACCTGAAAGGGGAACCGAGCGAAAGGACGCCATGACCTCCCCCTCCTCCGGACACAGCGAACAGGACGCCTCCGTGCCCGCCTATGCTCCCGCCTTCGACGACCCCAGGCTCTTTGCCAGTGTGCGTACGAACCGGATCTTTGCCTTCGTCATCGATGCGATCCTGATCGGCGCGATCACCTTGATGGCGACGGTGCTGGTGTTTTTCCTGGGCATCTTCACGCTCGGTCTGGGCTGGTTGCTGTTTCCCATTCTCTGGCCCGCCGTCGCGCTCATCTATGTCGCACTGACACTCGGCGGACCGACCGGCGCGACGCCCGGCATGCGCGCGATGGGCGTGACCATGCGCATGGCGAATGGCGGTCGCCCGGACATCCTGATTGCCGGCATGCACGCGCTGCTTTTCTGGTTCTCGATTTCCCTGCTCACCCCGCTCGTGCTCGCGGTCTCATTGTTCAATGCCGAAAAGCGGCTGTTGCACGACCTGATCCTCGGCACCGTCGTGGTGAACCGCTCCGCGGACCTCCGGTAGGAGCCGCACGGCACCCAGCGTGGCAAAACTTTCCTGAATCAAGCCCTTCGGGGAAGCATTCCTTCTTTGCGAAGCGCCCTGCGGCGGATAGAAAGGACGTGGCGTACGTCGCGCCGCGCGCCGTCGCGTGGCCGGAAAGAGGATATGGGCCGACCGCATGCAGCCAGCCGATCCTGCCATGATCCTCACGCTCGTGGTGATCGTCGCCACGATCGTGCTCTATGCGATGGAGCGCTATGCGCTGGAATATGTCGCCCTGGGATCTCTCGTCGCGCTGATGATCACCTTCACGGTGTTTCCCGGCGAAACAGGGATCGGCCCCGCCGAACTTCTCGCCGGCTTCGCCAATCCTGCGCTTGTCACCGTCACCTGCCTGCTGATCGTCGGCCACGCGCTGTTCCAGACGGACGCGCTTGAAAAGCCCGCTCAATTCATCGTCAAGGCGACGCGACGCAATCCGCAACTGGCGGCCGTGCCGATTCTCGTTGCCGTCGCCATCATCAGCGGCTTCTTGAACAACACGCCCGTCGTCGTGATGTTCCTGCCCATCCTTTCCGCCGTTGCCGCCGCCCAGGGAAAGTCCTCAGCCCGGCTGCTGATGCCGCTGTCCTTCATTGCCATTCTCGGCGGCATGACGACGCTCATCGGCTCTTCGACGAACCTCCTCGTGGCGGATGTGGCGGCGCGGACGAGCGACGTGCGCCTCGGGTTTTTCAGCTTCACCGGACTTGGCGTGATCCTCGCGGCGGTCGGCGGCTGCTATGTGCTCTTCGTCATGCCCTATCTGCTGCGGCCGCGAAAGACGATGGCTGACGAACTGCAACCCTCGACGGGCAAGCAGTTCATCGCGCAGATCCACATCACCAGCGACCATCCGCTGGAGGGCGCGTCGGCGGTAGCAGGCCTGTTTCCGGCGCTCAAGGACATGACGGTGCGGCTGGTGCAGCGCGGCGAACGGCCGATCCTGCCGCCGTTCGAGAATGTGACCCTGCGTCCGGGAGACACGCTGATCGTCGCGGCCACGCGCTCCGCACTGACCGCCGCGCTTGCGCGCCGTCACCCCCTGATGGCGACCGACAGCGACGAGAGCCGCGAAACCGAGGTCTCCGTGCCTCAACGCTCCCTGACGCTGGCCGAAGCCGTGGTCGCCCCGGCCTCGCGGCTGAGCGGACGCACCATTGCGCAAAGCGGTTTCCATACGGAGACGGGCTGCGTTGTCATGGGCGTGCAGCGGCGCTCTCGCATGCCGCGCATGGCGATGACCGAAATCCGCCTGGAGCCCGGCGACGTGCTGCTGCTGGCCGGCGGCGCGGAAGACATCAAGAAGCTGCGCAATTATCGCGACGTCCTGCTGCTCGACTGGTCGGCGGCTGAAATCCCGCCGCGGCGCCTCGCGCCCCGCGCCCTCGTGATCTTCCTGATCATGGTCTTCGTCAGCGCAACCGGACTGGTGCCGATCGTGACCGCCTCCGTCGCCGCGACCTTTGCCCTGATTGCCACCGGATGTCTCAACGTGCGCCAGGCGTTGCGTGCCGTCGACAGCCGCATTTTCATGCTGATCGGCGCCTCGATCGCCTCGGCCACGGCACTGGAGGTCACCGGCGGGGCGCGGGCGATCGCGGACCTGCTCGTCGCCCAGCTCCAGAGCCAGCCGCCGATGGTCATCCTGTCCGCGCTCTATCTTCTGGTGATGATGCTGACCAACATGCTGTCGAACAATGCGACCGCGGTTCTCTTTACCCCCATTGCCGTCAACATGGCCGGGCCGACGGGACTGCCGGTGGAAGCCTTTGTCACCTGCGTGATCTTTGCAGCGAACAGTTCCTTCGCAACACCCATCGGCTACCAGACCAACCTCATCGTCATGGGGCCTGGTCACTACCGCTTTTCCGATTTCCTCATCGCCGGCACGCCGCTTGCCATTTTGCTCTGGCTGACGTTCACTCTGGTTGCGCCCGTGTACTATGGTTTTGCCATGCTGTAGCGGACAAGGAGCGGAGACCCTACGAACGTGACGCGGCACCCGACCGATACCCCGCAATTCTATCTGACCGCGCCGGCGCCCTGCCCCTATCTGGAGGGCCGCCAGGAGCGCAAGGTCTTTACCCATCTGGTCGGGTCCAAGGCGCAGACGCTCAACGACGTGTTGACGCAGGGCGGGTTCCGGCGCAGCCAGAACATCGCCTATCGCCCCGCTTGCGAGGACTGCAAGGCGTGCATTTCCGTCCGCGTCAGGGTCGACGACTTCCGCTGGACGCGGGCGTTTCGCCGGCTGTGGCGCAAGAATGCCGACATCATCGGGACGGCGTCGTCTCCCGCCCCCTCCTCACAGCAATATGATCTCTTCCGCCGGTATCTCGATGCCCGTCATGCCGATGGCGGCATGTCCGACATGACCGTGCTGGACTATGCGATGATGGTGGAAGACACGCATGTGGAGACCATGCTGGTCGAATACCGCAAGCGCGGTCCCGACAGTTTCCTCAACGGGCGCGGCACCGGGCCGCTGCTGGCCGTCGCACTGACCGACATGCTGAGCGACGGCTTGTCGATGGTCTATTCCTTCTTCGACCCCGACGAACATGCCCGCAGCCTCGGAACGCACCTGATCCTCGACCACATCGAGCGCGCCCGCGGGCTGGGCCTTCCTTACGTCTATCTCGGCTATTGGGTGAAGGGGTCACCGAAGATGGACTACAAGGCGCGCTTCCAGCCCCAGGAGCTTCTCGGCCCCGAGGGATGGGGGCCCGCCGAGACCGAGGCCCCGACCACCCCGGACTGACGAGACCTCGCGTTCAGGGCGTTGCGTCGAGCTCCGCGCGAATGGCGGAGAACACCGACCGAAACATGTCCCGGGTCAGCCGGCCGGTGTTGGTGTTGTAGCGTGAGCAGTGATAGCTGTCGAAGATCACCGGCGTCCCCTCGGGCGCATGACGCGCCGCGTGGCCGAAGGGGAAGGACGCCTTTCTCTGCTTCAACGCGGTCAGCGTCGCGTCATGCGCGATCCGCCCGAGCGCGAGGATCGCGATCACATCGCCCAGTCGCGCAATCGTTTCCTGCAGATAGGGCAAACAGGTCCGGATCTCCGCACCCATCGGCTTATTTTCCGGCGGCACGCATCGCACCGCATTGGTGATCGCGGCGTCGACAAGCGTCAGGCCGTCATCGGGATGCTGCGCATAGGTGCCGCGGGCGAACCCGAAGTCGACCATCGTTTCGTAGAGAAGATCCCCGGCGTAATCACCGGTGAAGGGGCGACCCGTCCGGTTCGCCCCCTTCAGACCCGGCGCCAGTCCCACCACGAGCAGCCGCGGCGACGGCGCCGAAAAGGTCGGCACCGGGGCATTGTGCCACTCGGGATTGCGGGCACGGTGCATTTCCCGGAACTCGACCAGCCGCGGACAGGCCGGGCAATCGCTCGGCGGGTTCAATGGCAATGACATGCGCGCAACCGCTCAATAATCGTCGTCTTCGTCTTCCGCCTCGACCCGACGCGGACGATCGGCTGCCGGACGGACCGGACGCTCGCCAGGATCGCGGCCGACCTTCTTCGACAGCGTCGCAAGATCGATGAAATGATCGGCCTGGCGGCGCAGGTCGTCGGCGATCATCGGCGGCTGGGTCTGCAAGGTGGATACTACGCTTACCTTACGTCCCTTGCGCTGCAGCGCCTCGACCAGCGAGCGGAAGTCGCCGTCGCCGGAGAACAGCACGATGTGGTCGACATGCTCGACGATCTCCATGGCATCGACGGCAAGCTCGATGTCCATGTTGCCCTTGATCTTGCGGCGGCCGCTGGAATCGACGAATTCCTTCACCGGCTTGGTGACGACCTTGTAGCCATTGTAGTCAAGCCAATCGATCAGCGGGCGGATGGAAGAATACTCCTGATCCTCGATCAACGCCGTATAATAATACGCGCGCAGAAGATAGCCGGTCTTCTGGAATTCCTGAAGCAGCATCTTGTAGTCGATATCGAAGCCGATTGTCCTGGCGGTCGAGTACAAGTTGGCGCCATCAATGAACAATGCAACCTTTTCTCTGGGATCGAACATCACTTTCAATGCCTTTCACTGTAATGCAGGGCGACCTTCGACAATTTGGAAAATATACCATATTCAGGAGCGGCCGTTCCGGTTTTCCGGTTTCGCCCGACCACTCGCCCAAGACTATTTTCACGCCAATCGTCGAAAGGACCGTCCTGCCTACCCCGGAACTTTTCTGCCCCGGCGTCACGTGCCCGTGAAACACCTATTTCATTTTTTCCGGTGCTTCGTTTTTATCCAGTCACCTAGTAGGCACCCGGTTTAACAAAGTTCCCTACACCATTTTCGCAGGAAACGGCAACACAACTTCCTTGCTCTTCCACCGTGAGTCGCGCAAAGACACAACCGGAACCAAAAATTAACTTAAAAACAAATAGCTCGCGGCATCCTTCGCAAGGCTTGCCATTGTCCTGTCTAGGCAGTACATATCGCGGCTTGCCGACCACAGTTTACGGAGAATACCAATGGCGCGCGTGACCGTCGAAGACTGCATCGACAAGGTCGAGAACCGCTTCGAGCTGGTGCTTCTGGCGAGCCATCGGGCGCGGATGATTTCCAGCGGCTCGCCGCTCACCATCGACCGGGACAACGACAAGAACCCGGTGGTGGCGCTGCGCGAAGTGGCCGAGGAGACCGTCAGCCCGGAAGATCTCAAGGAAGATCTCATCCACTCGCTGCAGAAATACGTCGAGGTCGACGAGCCCGAGGCCGATGCGGTTCCGATGGTTCCCAATGCCTCGCAGCAGAGCGGCGGCACCGAAGTGAACACCGTCGACGATTCCGCGGTGGAATTCGACCGCATGTCGGAAGAAGACCTTCTGCGCGGCCTTGAGGGCCTCGTCCCCCCCGAGCGCAAGGACGACATCTGACCGGTTTCGCCGACAGCCGCTCGCAACGTCGCTTTTTCCGGGGCCGGCATCTGCCTGCCCCGGTTTTTCCGCTTTTTATCCGGCGCAGCTCAGATGCCGCGCCCCGGATTGCTGAGGCGTCACCGCGATGATGCGGCAATACGAGCTGGTTGAACGGGTCCAGCGCTTCAATCCGAACGCCGACGAGGCGCTGCTCAACAAGGCCTACGTCTATGCCATGCAGAAGCATGGCAGCCAGATGCGCGCCTCGGGCGACCCGTATTTCTCCCATCCCCTCGAAGTTGCCGCGATCCTCACGGACCTGCGTCTCGACGACGCCACGATAGCGGTCGCGCTCCTGCACGACACCATCGAGGACACCACCGCGACCCGCGACGAGATCGACCGCATGTTCGGTCCCGAGATCGGCAAGCTGGTCGACGGGCTGACCAAGATAAAGCGTCTCGATCTCGTCTCGAAGCGGGCGAAGCAGGCGGAAAACTTCCGCAAGCTGCTTCTCGCCATCGCCGACGACGTGCGCGTGCTGCTGGTCAAGCTGGCGGACCGCCTGCACAACATGCGCACGCTCCATCACATGCCGGAGCACAAACGCGGGCGGATCGCGGAAGAAACGATGGAGATCTATGCGCCCCTGGCCGGTCGCATGGGCATGCACGACATGCGCGAGGAACTGGAAGACATTTCCTTCCGCACCCTCAATCCGGACGCTCATGCCACGATCACCGAACGGCTTGCAGCGCTTGAGGAAAAGAACCAGAGCCTGATCGGCGACATCGAGGCCGACCTGACGCATCGGCTGGAGGAACGCGGCATCGCGGCCATCGTGCGCGGACGCGAGAAACGCCCCTACTCGATCTTCCGCAAGATGCAGTCGAAGTCCATCGCCTTCGAACAGCTCTCCGACATCTACGGGTTTCGCGTGATCGTCGGCACGGTGGAGGCCTGTTACCGCGTGCTTGGCGTGGTGCACACCACCTGGCCGACCGTTCCCGGACGGTTCAAGGACTATCTGTCGACGCCCAAGCAGAACGACTACCGCTCGATCCACACCACCGTCGTCGGCCCGAGCCGGCAGCGGGTGGAACTGCAGATCCGCACCACGGCGATGGACCGGGTGGCGGAATACGGCATCGCGGCGCATGCGCTCTACAAGGACGGCGAACTCGGCGGGCGCAACATCGCCAAGCTCGACGAGGAAAGCCGCGCCTATGAATGGCTGCGACGCACCATCGAGATGCTGTCGCAGGGGGATACGCCGGAAGAATTTCTGGAAAACACCAAGCTGGAACTGTTCCACGACCAGGTGTTCTGCTTCACGCCAAAGGGCCGCCTGATCGCCCTGCCGCGCGGCGCTACACCGATCGACTTCGCCTACGCCGTCCACACCGACATCGGCAACACCTGCGTCGGTGCCAAGATCAACGGCCAGATCATGCCGCTGGTGACCGAGTTGCGGAACGGCGACGAGGTGGACATCGTCCGCAGCCAGGCGCAAACGCCGCCGCCGGCCTGGGAAAACATCGCGATCACGGGCAAGGCGCGGGCGGCGATCCGGCGCGCCACACGCGAATCGGCGCGCGAACAATACGGTTCGCTCGGGCGGCATATTCTGGAGCGCGCCTTCCTGCGCGCCGGACATTCGCTGACGGACGAGCGTCTCGCCGGCGTGATCGGCACCACCGGGCACGGCAGCGTCGCCGATCTGCTGGCGGCGGTTGGACGCGGCGACATGCGCGCCCATGACGTCGTCACCGCGGTCTATCCCGACTATCGCGACGACCGGCTGCAGACCGCGCCGGTGGCCGGCGAGGAAGGCTGGTTCGACCTGGAAGCGGGCAGCGGAATGAAATTCCGAGTTCCAGAAGGGAAAGGCGCGGCCGACGAGGACGACGGGGCCGCCTTGCCGATCAGCGGACTGGCCGGCGACCTTCCGGTGTCCTTCGCGCCCAATGGCGGAGCGGTACCGGGCGACCGGATCGTCGGCATCCTGACACCGGGCGTCGGCGTCACCATATATCCGATACAGTCACCGGCCCTGCAGGCATTTGAGGAAGAAACCGACCGGTGGCTCGACGTGCGCTGGGACATGAGCGGCGATTCGCATGAGCGCTTTCCCGCGCGCATCGTCATCGCGGCCCTGAACGAGCCCGGGTCCCTTGCAACCATCGCCGGGACCATCGCGGATCTGGACGGAAATATCGACAACCTGAAAATGCTGAAGCGGGCAGCAGATTTTCATCAAATCCTCATCGATCTTGAGGTATGGGATCTGAAGCATCTCACCCGGATCATGAATCAGCTCCGGGCCAAACCGAATGTGTCGAGCGTGACCCGGGAAATCGGCTGAACCCGCTATCGCGTGGCGCGAGACGACAAAGAACCGATCAATGCTTTTCAAACGCCGGACCACGCCCAACCATCTGGAAAGACTGCGCGTCGCAGTCTGGCCGAGGCACAGTTTCGCGCGCTCCGCACGGTATTTCTCCAAACGCGTGCTGCGTCTGACCGCATCGCCGAATGCCATCGCGCTCGGCTTCGCGGCCGGCGCCTTCGCCTCGTTCACCCCGCTCATCGGCTTTCATTTCATCGTCAGCTTCGTCATCGCCTTCATTATCGGCGGCAACATGCTCGCCGCCGCTCTCGGCACGGCCGTCGGCAACCCCCTCACCTTTCCCGTGATCTGGGCCTCCACTTTCAAGCTCGGAACGCTCATCCTTTATGGGGAAGCCAGAACGCTCGATCACAACAAGCTCGACGAGCATCTCGACGTCGGCGTCCTCGATATGATCAAGGAAGCGCTGCTGCCGTTCTTCAAGCCCATGCTAGTGGGGGCCCTGCCACTTGGCGCGGCGGCCGGTCTGATCTCCTATTTCCTTGTCTATTACAGCGTGCGAACCTACCAGCGTTCGCGCCGCGTCCGCCTTGCCGCCCGCCGCGGCATTGCCGCGCGACAACACGGCGAAGCCGACCTCGACGCGCAGCCCTAACGCGGCCATATTGCCACCGTGCGGCGCGAGCCGTCCCTGTTCGATTGCTTCCAGGAGATTCCCATGACCAGCCAGCACCTGCGTCTCGGCGTCAACATCGATCACGTCGCAACCATCCGGAATGCGCGTGGCGGTGAGTTGCCCGATCCGGTGCGCGCCGCACATGCAGCCGCCCGGGCCGGCGCCGACGGGATCACGGCCCATCTGCGCGAGGACCGTCGCCATATCCGGGACGAGGACATCGAACGTCTGACCCGCGAGATCGACCTGCCCCTCAACTTCGAGATGGCGGCGACGGAAGAGATGCTTGCAATCGCGCTCAAGGCCAAGCCGCATGCGGCCTGCATCGTGCCGGAACGGCGCGAGGAGCGGACCACGGAGGGCGGGCTGGACGCGCGCGGCCAACACAACCAGCTCGCGCCGATCATCTCCAGACTGACCGAAAACGGCAGCCGCGTCTCGCTGTTCATCGAGGCAGACCCCGTGCAACTCGACGCCGCTGTCTTGCTCGGCGCGCAGGTTGTGGAACTTCACGTCGGACGCTATTGCGACCTGCACGCCGAAGGCGCCCGCGAAGCGGCCGAGGCGGAGCTGAACCGGATCCGCGAGGCGGCGCGTTATGGCGCGTCGCTTGGGCTTGAGGTCCATGCCGGACACGGCATCACCTACGACACCGTCGGCGACATCGCCGCGATCCCGGAACTGATGGAACTCAACATCGGTCACTTCCTGATCGGCGAGGCGATCTTCGTCGGTCTGGAACCGGCGATCGCGGAAATGCGCCAACACATGCTGCGCGCCCGGGCGCGGGCCGCCTGACCCATGATTATCGGTATCGGATCGGATCTCATCGACATCCGCCGGATCGAGAAGACGCTCGAACGCTTCGGCGAACGCTTCGTCATGCGGGTTTTCACCGAAGAGGAACGGCGCCGGTCCGACCGGCGCCGGCTGCGGGCGGCCTCCTACGCGAAGCGCTTCGCGGCGAAGGAGGCCTGCTCAAAGGCACTCGGCACGGGAATCCGCATGGGCGTCGCCTGGCGCGAAATGGGAGTCGTGAACCTGCCGTCGGGCAAGCCCACGATGCAGCTGACCGGCTCGGCCGAACGCCGCCTGGCGACCCTCATTCCGGAGGGGTTTCATCCGCGCATCGACCTGACGATCACCGATGACGATCCGCTGGCCCAGGCTTTCGTGGTGATCACCGCATGGCCAGCGGATTGGCCGCAGGCCCTGGCGCCGGGAACACGCGACGGATGATACGGCGATGTTGGCGAGCGCTTTGCATTGCGCAGGCGAAAGCGAGCCGGTACAAGCCAAGAGGCGCATGCGCCGTTTCCTCCAGGCACGTGCACGCCGGGCGTTTACGCCGCAAGAATGCCTGCGGGCTGCGCCAGGCCGGGCGCATGCACCACCATGTTCCCTGCCGCTTTGGCCCTGTGTGCTGCGGGATACCGGCAACAGGTATGCGTTCAAGTCGCGAAGGATCAAATGAGCGTGTCTGAAGACAAGAAAAGCAAAGACGGTGGGATTTACGAGACCACCAAGGTGCTTGTGCAGGCGCTTGCGCTCGCGCTGATCGTGCGAACGCTGCTGTTTCAGCCTTTCAACATCCCTTCGGGCTCGATGATGGACACGCTGCTGATCGGCGATTACCTGTTCGTCTCGAAGTACAGCTACGGCTACTCGCAGTATTCCTTTCCCTATGGCCTGATCCCGATCGAGGGCCGGATCTGGGCGGAAGAGCCGGAGCGCGGCGATGTCGCCGTCTTCAAGCTCCCGCGCGACAATTCCACCGACTACATCAAACGGGTGGTCGGCCTGCCGGGCGACGAGATCCAGATGATCGACGGCGTGCTGCACATCAACGGCACCGCCGTCGAGCGCACCCGAATCGACGATTTCATCACCACCGATTCCTTTGGCAGCGTGCGACGGGTCCCGCGGTTCCGCGAAACCCTGCCGAACGGCGTCACCTATGACACGCTCGATCTGACCATGCGCGGGACCTGGGACAACACCCGCGTCTACAAGGTGCCCCCGGGGCACTATTTCATGATGGGCGACAACCGGGACAACTCCACCGACAGCCGTGTGTTGTCGGCCGTTGGCTATGTTCCGTTCGAGAACTTCGTCGGGCGGGCGGAAATCCTGTTCTTCTCCGTGGATGAGGACGCCTCCGCCTGGATGTTCTGGAAATGGCCCTGGACGGTGCGGTTCAACCGCCTGTTCCGGACGCTTTGACCGGTCAGCCCCGTGCGGACGGTATGACGATGAACGTGGACACAGCGCAACGCAGCGCGGAAAAGGACCTGCAAGCCCGCCTCGGCCACACATTCTCCGATGGCTCGCTGCTGACACGCGCCCTCACCCACGGCAGCGCGACAGCGAGGGGCGATGCCGGCACAAGCTACCAGCGGCTTGAGTTTCTCGGCGACCGCGTGCTCGGGCTGGCCGTGGCGACGATGCTGCATCACACCTTCCCCCAGGCGGAGGAAGGCGAGCTTGCCCGCCGGCTCAACCAGCTGGTCCGGCGCGAGACCTGCGCGGATGTCGCCCGGGACCTTGCGCTCGGCGAGGCCATCGTCTTCGGCGACAGCGAGGCACAGACCGGCGGACGCAAGAAAACCGCAATCCTCGCCGATGTCTGCGAGGCGGTGATCGCTGCGATCTATCTGGACGCGGGGCTTGCGGCGGCGCAAACTCTGATCGAGCGTCACTGGGGCCCGCGCATGACCAACTACAGCGGCCCGCTGCGCGATCCCAAGACCATGCTCCAGGAGTGGGCGCAAGGGCGCGGAAAGACCGCGCCGCGCTACACCATGACGGAGCGAAGCGGTCCCGATCACGCGCCGAGCTTTACCGTGCGCGTCGATATCGACGAAACAGAGCCGGCCTTCGGGACCGGAGGATCAAAACGCCTTGCCGAACAGCGCGCAGCCGAAGCCGCGCTCGTGCGTGAGGGCTTGTGGACGGAGACAGAACCCAGGTGAACGACACGCCAGACGAGACCACCGGCCCGGCCGGTGCCACGACCGAGCCCGAAGCGATCGCCCCGTCCGAGACGCGGGCGGGCTTCGTCGCGCTGATCGGGGCGCCGAACGCGGGCAAATCGACGCTGCTCAATGCGCTCGTCGGGGTGAAGGTCTCCATCGTCACCCACAAGGTCCAGACGACGCGGGCGCTGGTGCGCGGCATCGCCATGCATGGCGCCTCGCAGATCATCTTCGTCGACACGCCGGGGATCTTCCGCCCGAAGCGCCGTCTCGAGCGGGCGATGGTCGACACAGCCTGGGGCGGTGCGCGCGAAGCGGATATCGTCGTCCTGCTGATCGATGCCAAGAAGGGCATCGACGAGGGTGCGGAAGCCATTCTTGACCGGCTGGCGGATGTGAAACTGCCGAAGCTGCTGGTCCTCAACAAGATCGACATCACCAAGCGCGATCACCTGCTCGAGCTGGCCCAGAAGGCCAACGAGCGCGTGGCCTTCGACGAGACCTTCATGGTGTCGGCGGCCAAGGGGTATGGCCTCGACAAGCTGATGGACCATCTGGCCGTTTCCGTTCCCCCCAGCCCGTGGCTCTACCCGGAAGACCAAGCATCGGACCTGCCGATGCGCATGCTCGCGGCCGAAATCACCCGCGAGAAGCTGTTCCTGCGTCTTCACCAGGAACTGCCCTACATGTCGACGGTGGAAACCGAGAGCTGGCAGGAGCGCAAGGATGGCTCCGTGCGCATCGAGCAGACAATCTATGTCGAGCGCGACAGCCAGAAGATGATCGTGCTCGGTCAGGGCGGGCGCACCATCAAGGCGATCTCGCAGGCGGCACGCGGCGAAATCGCGGAAGTGCTCGGCTGCCCGGTGCATCTCTTCCTCTTCGTCAAGGTCCGGGAAAACTGGGCCGACGACCCGGAGCGCTACCGCGAGATGGGGCTGGAGTTCCCGCGCTGACGTCCGGCGCGCGGACCTGAACGGCGAGCGACCATGGAATGGAGTGACGACGGCATCATCCTCGCCACCCGGCGTCACGGGGAGTCGAGCGTCATCCTCGAGGTCATGACGCGTGGACGCGGGCGGCACCTGGGTCTGGTGCGCGGCGGACGGAGCCGCAAGATGCAGGCGGCACTCCAGCCGGGCAACACCGTCGACCTGGTCTGGCGCGCGCGGATCGACAATCATCTGGGCACATTTGCCGTCGAACCCGTGACACAACGCGCCGCCGACCTGATGACGGCGGCAAGCGGCGTCTACGGGATCCAGGCGCTTGCCGCACTCCTGCATCTTCTGCCTGAACGCGATCCCCACCCCCTGCTCCACGCCGGCCTGACGGCGATCCTCGACCATCTCGGCACGCCGGCAATCGCCGGGCCGCTGATGGTCCATTTCGAACTCCAGGTCCTGGCCGAGCTCGGCTTCGGTCTCGACCTCGGCGAATGCGCCGCCACGGGACAGCGCACCGACCTGATCTATGTCTCGCCCAAGTCCGGCCGCGCCGTCTGCAGCGCCGCCGGCGCGCCCTATGCCGACCGGCTCCTCCCATTGCCGGCGTTCCTGCGCGCCCGCGACGGCGGAGAGATCGCAACACCGGGGTCCGAGGTCGACGGAGCGGCGCTAGCCGATGCATTCCGTCTGACCGGATATTTTCTCGACCGGCATGTCTACGCCCCGCGCGGCGTGGCGGTGTCGCCGGCACGCGACGGCTTTATCGAAGCGGTGCGCCGCGCGACGGCTGCAAGCTGAAAAGCGCCGGTTTGCCTCGCTTAACCGCCGGCAATGCGTTGCGCGATTCGGTGAATGGCTGTAGCCAAGGCTTATGGGAAAAGACCTGATTCCGCCTGGCGGCATTGAACCGATCAATTTGCGTGACGCGCTCGAGGAGCGCTATCTCGCCTACGCTCTTTCGACGATCACCCACCGGGCGCTTCCGGATGTGCGCGACGGGCTGAAACCGGTCCATCGCCGGCTGCTTTATGCCATGCGCCTGCTGAAGCTCGACCCGAACGCAGGCTTCAAGAAATGCGCCCGCGTGGTCGGCGACGTGATGGGTAAATACCACCCGCACGGCGACCAGGCGATCTATGACGCCCTCGTGCGTCTGGCGCAGGATTTCGCCGTTCGCTATCCGATGGTCGACGGCCAGGGCAACTTCGGCAACATCGACGGCGATAGCGCAGCCGCGATGCGTTACACCGAGGCGCGGCTGACCGACATCGCCATGCGCACGCTCGACGGCCTGGACGAGGACGCGGTCGACTTCCGCGAGACCTACGACGGTCTCGACCGGGAGCCGATCGTCCTGCCGGGCGGATTTCCCAATCTGCTTGCCAATGGCGCCGCCGGTATTGCGGTGGGCATGGCGACTTCGATCCCGCCGCACAACATCGGCGAGCTCTGCGCGGCCGCGCAGCTCCTGATCAAGACGCCCGACGCCTCCACGGAGGAACTGCTGACCCACGTCCAGGGTCCGGATTTCCCGACTGGCGGCGTGCTGGTGCGCAACGACGCGGCTTTCCTGGAGGCCTATGAAACCGGACGCGGCGGGTTTCGCGTGCGCGCGCGCTGGGAGGTCGAGGACCTGGGGCGCGGCACCTGGCAGGTGGTGGTCACGGAGATCCCCTACCAGGTGCAGAAATCCCGCCTGATCGAGAAGATCGCGGAACTGCTGCAGGCGCGCAAGCTGCCGCTCCTCGACGACGTGCGCGACGAATCCGCCGAGGACGTCCGGCTCGTGCTCGTGCCGCGCAGCAAGAACGTCGACGCCTCGCTGCTGATGGAATCCCTGTTCAAGCTGACGGATCTGGAAAACCGGTTCTCGCTCAACATGAACGTGCTGTCGGGCGGTCGGGTTCCGATGGTCATGGGCCTGCGCCAGGTGTTGCGCGAGTGGCTCGACCACCGCAAGGACGTGCTGGTGCGGCGCTCGACCCACCGCCTCGGCCAGATCGAGCATCGGCTGGAAGTCCTTGGCGGCTACCTGATCGCCTATCTGAACCTCGACGAGGTGATCCGCATCATCCGTGAGGAGGACGACGCCAAGGCCTCGCTGCGCGCCGCCTTCGGCCTCAGCGACGTTCAGGCCGAAGCCGTCCTCAACATGCGCCTGCGCGCCTTGCGCAAGCTCGAAGAGATCGAGATCCGCAAGGAGCACGACAAGCTTACCGAAGAGCGCGAGCAATTGCTGACGCTGCTTGGCTCCGATGCGCGCCAGTGGACCCGCATCGGCAAGCAGATCACCGAACTGGCGAAGGCCTACGGACCTGAGACAGCTCTCGGCAAGCGCCGCACCACCTTTGGCGATGCGATCGACATCGACGTGACCGACATTCATCAGGCGATGATCGAGAAGGAACCGATCACCGTCATCGTCTCGGAAAAGGGCTGGGTGCGCGCGCTGAAGGGCCACCAGACCGACCTCTCCACGCTGTCGTTCAAGCAGGACGACTCCCTGAAACTTCACATCCACGCGGAGACGACCGACAAGCTGCTGGTCTTCACCACCGGCGGCAAGTTCTTCACCCTCGCCGCCGACAAGCTGCCCGGCGGACGTGGTCACGGCGAGCCTTTCCGCCTGATGGTCGACATGGACGAGGGCCACGACGTCGTCGACGTCTTCGTCTCCAAGGGCGACCGCAAGCTGCTGCTGGTGTCGACGGAAGCGCGCGGCTTCGTCGTCAACGAGGCCGATGTCATCGCCAACACCCGCAAGGGCAAGCAGGTGCTGAACGTCACGACGCCCGGCGAGGCGAAGCTCTGCGTCGCCGCTGATGGCGACCATGTCGCGATCATCGGGCGCAACCGCAAGCTTCTGGTGTTCCCGCTGGCGCAGGTGCCGGAGATGAGCCGCGGGCGCGGCGTGCGGCTGCAGCGCTATCGCGACGGCGGCGTGTCGGATGCGATCGTGTTCAACGGCGCCGACGGGTTGAGCTGGGTCGACAGTTCCGGGCGCAGCTTCACCCGCTCGCTGGAGGAGCTGACAGACTGGCGTGGCGACCGGGCCCAGGCCGGCCGCCTGCCGCCAAACGGCTTTCCCCGCACCAATACCTTCGGACGGCGGACGCTGTAGACCCGGTTAGCGCCAGTCGCCCGGCGGCGTTCGCCGCGGCTGGCGCGTGAAGCCGACGCACTTGCAATCCGGCGCGCCGCGTATTGAAATCCGGCAAGGCCCTCCTCCAACCACCGGGGACATGCATGAGCCAGCGCATCGAGCCGTTTTCGCGCGACGGGTTTCAGGTCTTTCGCGAGATCCCGACCCGCTGGATGGATGTCGACGCCTATGGCCACGTCAACAACGTCGAGTACCTCAGCTATTTCGACACGGCGGTGAACGGGTGGCTGATCTCGCGCGGTACCCTCGACCCGCGCTGGTCTGAACAGGTGTTCCTGGTCGTCGAGACGCAGTGCAGCTATTTCGAGGAACTGACGTTTCCGGACGTGGTTCACGCCGGGCTCCGGGTCTCCCGCCTTGGCGGAAGTTCCGTGACCTATGAAATCGGCCTGTTTCGCAACGATGGACAGAGTGCCTGCGCGCAGGGCCGTTTCGTGCATGTGCAGGTGGATGCGAAAACCCGCCGCCCGGTGACAATCACCGGAGAACGGCGGGCTCTGCTGGAGTCGATCTCTGTCCAGAAGGAACCCCGGTAAATTCAACGAATTGCCGTGGTTTCCTAAAGCAGGTTCTCATCTGAACTTCACAGAATTCGCACAGCTTACCCCAAGGGTACGCACAGGTTATCCAGCCGTTTTCAACAGTCGAGCCTTTTCCCTGCTCCAGTCGCGCTTCTTCTCGGTCTCGCGCTTGTCGTGCAGCTTCTTGCCGCGCGCCAGGGCGAGCTCCAGTTTCGCCGTGCCCTTCTCGTTGAAGTAGAGCTTGAGCGGGACGATGGTCTTTCCGTCCTTCTGGACGGCAGACGACAGGCGCGCGAGCTCGCGCGCATGCACCAGCAGCTTGCGCCGGCGACGGGGCTCATGATTAAAACGGTTCGCCTGAAGATACTCGGGGATATAGGAGTTGATCAGCCAGAGCTCCCCGCCCTCTTCGCTGGCATAGGATTCCGCGATGTTGGACTTGCCAAGGCGCAGTGCCTTCACCTCGGTTCCGGTCAAGACGATGCCGGCCTCGAGCGTATCCTCGATCTCGTAATTGAAGCGCGCCTTGCGGTTTTCCGCAATGATCTTGCGGCCGCCTTCATTCGCCTTCTTCTTGGCCATGGTGATGCCCGAGCGCCGGCGCGGTCTCAGGCCACGCCGGCGCTGTCCTTGTTCAGTTGAGCAGGCCCGCGTGCGTCATCGCATCGCGGATCGCCGCCTGGGTTGTTTCCGATACCGGCACGAGCGGCAGGCGCAGTTCGTTGTCCAGCTTGCCGATCAGCGACAGCGCGTATTTGACGCCCGTCGGATTCGGTTCGATGAACAGCGCATTGTGCAGCGATGCCAGCCGGTCCTGGATCTCGAGCGCCGTGCGGAAGTCGCCCGCAAGGGTCGCTTCCTGGAACTGCGCGCAAAGGCGCGGCGCGACGTTGGCGGTCACGGAGATGCAGCCGGTGCCGCCATGGGCGTTGAAGCCGAGCGCGGTGATGTCCTCACCCGAAAGCTGGATGAAGTCGGGGCCGCACACCTCGCGCTGACGGCTCGCCCGCGACATGTTGGCGGTCGCGTCCTTCACGCCCTTGATGTTCTTGCAGGTCGCAAACAGCTCCGCCATCGTCTCCGGCGTCATGTCGATCACCGACCGGCCGGGGATGTTGTAGATGAAAATCGGAATGTCGACTTCCTTGTCGATCGCCCGGTAATGCGCCTTCAGACCCGCCTGGTTCGGCTTGTTGTAATAGGGCGTGACGATCAGCAGGGCATCGGCACCGGCCTTCTGCGCGAAGGTGGCGAAGTCGATGGCCTCGACGGTGTTGTTGGAGCCGGCTCCGGCCATCACCGGGACGCGGCCGCCGGCCGCCTCGATGCACAGATCGACAACGCGCTTGTGCTCGGCATGACTGAGCGTCGGGCTCTCGCCGGTCGTGCCGACCGGAACGAGGCCGTGGCTGCCCTCTTTGATCTGCCAGTCCACAAACTCCTGATACGCTTTCTCATCAACCGCTCCGTCGCGAAACGGCGTGACGAGTGCGGGGATGGATCCCTTGAACATGACGGTCCTCTTGGAGTGTGGATCAGGTGACGGGCGGAACGCCCGGGTGGCGCACAATAGTCGCCGCGCGCTGGCGACGCAACACGCACTGTTCCGGCGCCGGATCCCCTTTCAATCATCGCTCCGCCGGGACTATCATGCCGCGAAACCACGAGGAAACGCCTTGGCCGACAGCCCGCACCCCGACCGCCACTCCGCATCGACCCTTGTCGCGACCACTCCCTTGGTAAGAGAGTGGCGGGCAAACGACGGACTTCGGCTCGCCGCAACCACCTGGCCCGCGAAGAACGCGGGGTCCTCGCCGCCGCAGGTCCTGTGCCTCGCAGGGCTGTCGCGCAACAGCCGTGACTTCACCCCGTTGGCCGAGGCGCTTGCCGCGCGCGGCTTTGACGTGACGGCGATGGACTATCGCGGCCGGGGCCTATCGGACCATGACGCCGACTGGCGCAACTATGCCATCGAACGTGAGGCCGAGGACATCGACTGCGGCCTCGATGGGCTCGGCATCCCGCGGGCCATCGTCATCGGCACCTCACGCGGCGGGCTGCACGCGATGCTGCTTGCCCTTCGCTCGTCAGATCGGGTTGCCGGCGTGGTGCTGAACGATATCGGCCCGACCATCGAACGCCACGGTCTGCACCGGCTTGCCGGAACCATCGGCCACACGATGGAGGCAGCCGACTGGCCGTCCGCCGCCGCCCGGCTTCGCGATGCCCTGGCAGAGCAGTTTCCCGGGCTCGATGACGCCGGCTGGGAGCGGTTTGCGCGGCAATTGTATGTCGAGACGCCCGACGGGCTGCATCTCGACTACGACGAAAAGCTGCGCCACACGCTGGCGGATCTCGACCGGGAGGCGGACCTTCCGGATTTCTGGCCCGTGTTCGACGCGATCCGCGCCACGCCGCTGCTGGCGCTGCGGGGCGCCCATTCCGATCTGTTGAGCGAAGAAACCTTCGCGGAGATGATGCGCCGACACCCGGATGCACAGGCCCTCACCGTAGAGGATGAAGGCCACGCGCCGCTTCTGTGGGACGCGAAAACCCAGGACGCGATCGTCAACTTCGCCTGCCGCTGCGCCGGGAAATCCGACTGAGCGTTAGCGCAGATGCACGGTGACGCGGGCCGAACGGCCATCGGCGTCGATCACCGAGATCGTCGACGTGCCGGGCCCGTCCGGTACCAGCGTCAGGGCGCGCGCATGGGCGCCATTGGCGACCGGCGCTCCGTTTGCCATCCAGACGAAGGGACCGCGCCCGCGCCGCGCCTTGATCACAAGCGGCAGCGGTTCGCCTGTCGAGGATGCACGTGCCAGTCCAAGCTCGATGACCGCCCCGTCGGGAGGATAAAAGATCTCCGGCGCTGACGCCGCGCCCTCCGCAGCCTCGCGCGACGCCCGGGTCCGGGCATGCTGCAGCGGCGCCGGAACGGGATCTCGTCCGGCAAGCTCCGCCGTTGGCGGCGGCGACAGCCGTTCGCGCTCGGGTCCGACCCGCTGAAACGCCTCGAACAGGATGGGTGCGGCCGAATCGAAGCCTGTCATGCCCGGCACCGGGGTGCCGTCCGCGCGTCCGGTCCAGACGCCGATGACGTGGCGGCCGTCGTATCCCACCGCCCAGGCGTCGCGATAGCCGTAGGAAGTTCCGGTCTTGTAGGCGACGCCCTCGCCGCGTGCGCTTGCCGGTGGCGGCACGTCCGACAGGATCTCGCCGATGCGCCAGGCCGCCGTCGAAGAAAGAATGCGCTTCTCCCGCGCAACCACGCCGGCAGTCTCACCGCCGCCATCGGGCTCAATCCGCAGGCGAACGGGGGCGCCCTCGTTCGCAATCCCCGCGTAGAGCGCAACGAGATCCGCAAGCGACAGCCCGAAGCCGCCAAGCGCCACGGCAAGTCCGGGCGGCTGATCGCCGGAAAAGTGCGGCGTGGCCCTGGACCTGCGCAGGCGCGCGACGAAGCGCGCGACCCCGACCGCATCCAGAAGCGCCACCGCCGGAACATTCAGCGAGGCCTGCAGCGCATCGCGCACGCGCACCGTTCCCTGAAACGACTGGTCGAAATTGGTCGGCGAATATCCGCTAAGGGTCGCCGGGCGGTCGTCGATCAGACTGTCGGGATGGGCGATGCCTTCCTCGAAGGCCAAACCGTAGATCAGCGGCTTGAGGGTCGATCCGGGCGAGCGCAGCGCGCGCGTCATATCGACGTGCCCGCGCCGGGCCTCGTCGAGCAGATCAGGCGACCCGACATGGGCCAGGATTTCACCGCTTTGGTGATCGGCGACGATCATGGCGACCGAGACATGCGGACCGAGGCGCCGCGCGCGGGCCTGTGCAAGCTGCTCCAGCCGCGCCTGCAGATCCGCATCTATGGTGAGCCAGATCTCGTTTTCCCCATCCCGGGCCGCAACAGCATCGCGGGCCGCATGCGCGGCAAGGCGCGGGACTTCGCGGCGCAGGGTCGGAACCGGCGCGCGCGAGGCGGCATCGACCTGTTCGGGACTCAGCACCCCGCGAGCGGCCATGACCGCAAGCACGCGGTCGCGCGCCTGTCGCGCGGCCTGCGGATAGCGATCCGGGCGTCGCAGTTCCGGAGCCTGCGGCAGGGCGACCAGCAGCGCCGCCTCGGCCGGGGTCAGCCGCGCCGGCTCCTTCGCGAACCAGGCAAGCGTCGCCGCGCGAACGCCTTCGATATTGCCCCCGAAGGGCGCGCGCAGCAGGTAAAGCGCGAGAATGTCGTCCTTGGCAAGGTCGCGTTCGAGCGCCAGCGCCAGCACGATCTGTCGCCACTTCGATGCAAGCCCGCGCGTCGAGCGTTCCATCGTCAGGCGTGCCGTCTGCATCGTCAGCGTCGAGGCGCCCGACACGACCCGCCCGGCCAGGAGCGACTGGACGCCGGCGCGAAGGACGGCGCGCGGATCGACCCCTGCATGCGCGTGGAACCGTCTGTCCTCATAGGCCAGCAACATGCGGATGTAGAGCGGGTCCACATCGTCCAGTGACACCGGGAGCCGCCAGCGGTCGTCGGGGGTCTGGAAGGCGCGCAACAAGCCTCCGTCGCGCGCCAGAACGGCTTTGGAGACGGCGACCTCCGCCGAGGTGCGCGTCACGGGAACCGAGGCGACCTGCACCAGCAGGAGGACAGCGAGCGCCACGCCCCCGGCAAGGACCGCGGCAAGGCCGTAGGCCGCCCGTCTTGCGACGCGCCGGAGGCGTCCACCCGGTGCGCCCTGCCCCTTCATCCGCGGATCCATCGCCGGGCGCTACTGTCTCGGACCCAGCACCTCGAACCGTCCCGCGGCCGTGCGTCCGTTCAGGTCGGGCCGGAACATGTCCTCCACCGTTGCAGGCGGAAGCGCGAAGCGGCCCGGCACCGATGCGCGGGCGAGGTAGGCAAAGGTGTAGCGGTCTCCGTTCAGCCGCGTCTCGTCCACGGCCACGACGAAGCGGTCATCGCGGAACTCGACGTGCTCCGCATTGTCGATGCTGTCGAGCCAATCGAGCGCGCCGACGTCGCCGGAGCGCACCAGCCTCGGGTTGTCGATGGTGAGCCCGGCCGGCAGCCGGTCCACCACCATGACACGCCCGCGTCCGGGCCGGTCGCGGGTCACCGTCAGCACCACCGCGAGACGGGTGTTCACCGCGACGCCGGCCGGATCGACGGAATTGCCGTCGAGGTCATAGTAGGCGCGCGTGATCCGGTACCCCATGGCCGTGGCCGGCTCAGGCACGGACGGCTTGCCGGTGACCGTGACAACCACGTCCTGTGCCGTCCCGCCCCGATTTGCCAGCGACACCGGGTCGGTGAGCAGGTCTGCGCCGTCGAAGCGGCTCGCCAAGGCACCGCTGACCGCATTGCCGTTGATGGCAAAGGCACTTTCCGCTGCCGTTTGCTGAAGCTCATGGCCCGCAAGCAGAAGCCAGGCCATGTCCTGCGTGGAGAGGCTGGTCGCCGCGTCCTGGCGGTTGCCGACCTGGCGCGCGAGCGCCGGCGTATCGAGGCCGTCGACCTTCGCGCGGGTCGCATAGGCCAGAACGCCGGCGGCATCGCGCAGGGCCGTCCCGTAGTCGTCCCGATAGCCAATGGATTCCGACTGCTCGGTGGCTCCGAGTGCTGCATCGAAGGCAAGCTTCGCCCGCGTGGTCTCGCCATACAGCGAAAGGGCCGCGCCGATCTGGGCCTTGGCCAGCGCGGAGCCGAAAGCATCGAGTTTCACATCGGCGTAGTAGCGCAGGTCGCCGAGCGATGCGCGGCTCGCCCGGGCCAGAACATAGAGCGCATAGGCAATGTCCTCGCCACCGCTCTCAAAGTCGGAGGCATAGGCCACCCGGTTCTCGAGATTGTCGAGCGCCGCGGTCATCGCGCGTTCCGGCACATCGTAATTGCGGTCACGGGCACGCAGCAGGAAGTCGGTGACATAGGCATCCAGCCAGGTGTCGCTGCCGCCATAGCTGTTCCAAAGTCCGAAAGCCCCGTTCGACCCCTGATTGCCGAGCACGCGGCCGATTGCCGTCTGGACCCTCTCGCGCACGTCCACGTCGGTATCGAGGCCGGCGGAGATCGCCATCTCGTTGACATAGAGAAGCGGAAGGGCCCGCGATGCGGTCTGCTCCGTGCAGCCGTAGGGATAGCGGTCGAGCGCAGCCAGAAGCCCCGGCACATTGATCCGCGCCAGGCCACCATTTGCCACGCTCACGCGCGCCGTTCGCGGCTGCAACCCGGCAAGCGTTCCGGCATCCAGCATCAGACTGCCGCCGGCGGCGAGCGTCACATGTGAGCGCCGCGTGACGGGCGGCGTGGTGTCGCGCACGCCGAGCGCCAGCGTCTTCTCGCCGACCGGACCGTCCGGACCGCTCAGGCGCAACACGACAGACGCATCCCCCGGCAGGTCACCGGCGCGGATCGGAACGCGAAGGCTGCGGCGCTCCCCCGCCTCCAGACGCAGCTGGCGGCGGTTCGCTCCGAGATCGGTTGCGATCGGACCGGTGATCTCGGCGGTGATCTCGTAGTCGCCGGCCGCGCCCTCGACATTGTCGATCTCGACCAG
>PARB01000055.1 GCA_002709505.1 Paracoccaceae bacterium
CAACAACGCGCTCGACGCGATGGAGGATCAGGAGGGGCCGGTGATCGAGGTCGAACTGTCGCGGGTCGGCGACCGCTGGAGCCTGAAGATCCGCGACCACGGGCCCGGCATCGACGAGGAGACCATCGGCAAGATCTTCGACCCCTTTTTCACCACCAAGACGCCGGGTCGCGGTCTGGGCCTCGGGCTCTCGATTTCCTACAACATCATCCGGGACTTCGGCGGTCGCCTGCTTGCGCAGAACCACGAGAAGAACGGTGCCGTCTTCAGCCTGGAGCTGCAGGCGGCGCAGGCCGGTACGCTGGCCCTGGACGCGCGGGAGACGGCGGCCGAATGAAGATCGATACGGTCCTTTTTGTGGATGACGAGGAACATCTGCGGTTTGCCGCCGAGCAGAGCCTGCAGCTCGACGGATTGTCCGCCCAGTGTTTCGGCGACGCGGAGGCTGCCCTCGGTCAGCTGAAGCGCGATTTCCCCGGCGTGCTCGTCACCGATATCCGCCTGCCGGGAATGGACGGGCTGATGCTGATGCGACGCGCACTGGAGATCGACCCGGCCTTTCCGGTGATCCTGGTGACCGGGCAGGGCGACGTCGAACTGGCGGTCAACTCGATGCGCGACGGCGCCTATGATTTCCTCGAAAAGCCCTTCGCGCCCAGCCGCCTGACCGAAACCGTGCGCCGCGCGCTCGAAAAGCGCCGGCTGACGCTGGAAAATCGCGTGTTGCGCCGACAGGTCGATGCCCGCGAGGCGATCGACGTGCAGATCCATGGCCAGAGTGCGGTCATGGCCGCGCTGCGCCAGCAGGTAAGGCGCGTGGCGGCGGCGGAGGTGGATGTGCTGATCCTGGGCGAAACCGGGGTTGGCAAGGAAGTCGCGGCGCGGGCACTGCATCAGGCATCGAACCGCGCCAATATGCCCTTCATCCAGATCAATTGCGCCGCTCTTCCCGCCGACATGATCGAGCGCGAGCTCTTCGGCCATGAGGCGGGCGCCTTCGCCGGCGCCATGCGCACCCGCGTCGGGCGCTTCGAGGCGGCGCGCGGCGGCACGGTGCTGCTCGACGAGATCGACTGCCTGTCCCAGGCGATGCAGGCCAAGCTGCTGCACGCCATCCAGAACCGGGTGATCGCCCGGCTCGGCTCCAACGAACGGCTGGAACTGGATGTCCGCTTCGTCGCCACCAGCAAGTTGGATCTGGTGAAAGAAGCGCAGGCCGGTCGGTTCCGCGCCGACCTGCTGTACCGCCTCAACGTCGTCACGCTGCAGATACCGCCGCTGCGCGAGCGCCGCGAGGACGTGCCGAACCTGTTCCTGCAGCTCGTCGCCGAAGCCGCGGCCCGCTACAAGCGCGAGGTCGCGGAGGTCTCGGGCGCGGTGCTGTCCTCGATCGCCGCCCAGGAGTGGCCGGGGAACGTGCGCGAGTTGCGCAATGCCGCGGACCGATATGTTCTCGGCTTCGACCTCGCTCTCGGGCGCAGCTTCGACGAACACTTGTCGCCCGACCGGCCCGGCCTTGCGGAGCAGTTGGCCGATCACGAAAAAGCTCTCGTGGCCGCTAGTCTTGCCGCGAACGGCGGCCGGCTGAAGGACACCTACGAAAGCCTGAGAATCTCGCGCAAGGCCCTCTACGAGAAGATGCAGAAATACGGCCTGTCGCGGGACGACTTTCTGGACGATGACTGAGGGCGGCGACGCTTGAACGTTGCGGTGGGTAGAGGGTGACCCACCGTTTGGCCTGTCATGTTACCTGATCGACCCATTTTCACCGGAATTGCAAAATCACCGGAGATGAACTGCGCAAGCGCTCTTGTTTTTATGCGAAGGCGCTCCTTTTTTGACCGGTGCGGGCCCCGAGAGGCCTGTAGGGTGGATCTCTGTCCACCCGAAAGAATGCCGGACGGGAGGGAGCGGGGACCTTGTTTCCTGGCTGTTCGGCGGAAATCTGGAGGAACCCATGAAACTCAAAGCCCTTACAGGCACGCTGGTTGCCGTCGCGATGTCCACCTCGGTCGCCGTCGCTCAGGACCGCACCGGCTGGCCGGAAAGCTTCACGGTCGGCACCGCATCGCAGGGCGGCACCTATTTCGCCTATGGCTCCGGCTGGGCGAACCTTGTCGCCGATCAGCTCGGCATTTCCGGCGGTGGCGAAGTCACTGGCGGTCCGATGCAGAACATGGCGCTGGTGCACACCGGCGACGCGCAGTTCGGCATGACCACGATGGGCCCGGCGGCTGAATCGCTGGCCGGCACCAACCCGATCGCGCCGGGTCTCAAGATGGACAACGCCTGCGCGATGTTCCCGATGTATCAGACGCCGTTCTCGGTGACCGCGCTGGCCTCGTCCGGCATCAAGTCGATCGCCGACATTCCGGACGGCGCCAAGATCGGCTTCGGCCCGGCCGGGTCGACCTCCGACACCTACTTCCCGCGCATGATGGAAGCGCTGGGCGTCAACTTCGAGCGCCGCAACGGCGGCTGGTCGGATCTCGGCGGTCAGCTTCAGGACGGACTGCTCGACGTCATCGCCTTCGCGGCCGGCGTTCCGGTTCCGGCTGTCAGCCAGCTGGAAGTCCAGACCGACATCAACATCATCGAGTTCACGGAAGAAGAGCAGGCCAAGATCATGGAGGCCTTCCCGGTCTCCGAGTTCGAGATCGCGGCAAACACCTACTCCACGCTCACGGCGCCGGCTCGCTCGGTCTCCATGTGGAACTTCGCCGTGGCCAACTGCGACCTGCCGGCCTCCTTCGTGAAGGCGGCGGTTGATGTCGTGATGTCCGACAACGAGCGCATGGTCGGCATCCACAAGGCCGCCCGTTCGACGCTTCCCGAGAACTGGGACAAGAACAAGGTCCTGAAGTGGCATCCGGGTGCCGCCGAATGGTTCATCGAGAACGCCGGCGCGACCATTCCGGACGACATGATCCACGGCAAGTAAGCCCTACGATCGCCGACACCTGGCAGGGCCCCGCCACAGGGGCCCTGCCTGAAAAAGAAGAACTGTTATCGCAACAAGATAACGCACCCCGGGGGGAGCAGGCATGACGGACAAGAGCGCTGTCACGGAATCCGAAGACCACATGATCGCCAAGGGCGTCGACGACGAACCGGTCGAGGTCAACCGTCGACTGTACGAGGGCAAGGCCCTCGTGTTCGTGAGTGCCTTCGCCGCGCTCTATGCGCTGTTCCACATGGCTGCCCTGAACGGCGTGTCGATTTCCGAGTGGACCGGCATTCAGGTGCCGCTTCTTCCGTCATTTCCGATGGAAACCTGGAACTTCCGCATCGCCCACGTCGCCGGAGCCCTGGCGCTCGGCTTTATCCTCTATGCCGGCCGGCTCGACTTTCCGGGCAAGGACGAGGAAACCAGAACGCTGGGCTATGTGGCCTATGCCCTGATGGTTCCCGCGCTGTTCTCGCTCGGCACCGCCATGTCCTTTGGCGTCGAGATCAGCAACGGCGTCAGCTGGAACGGCATGGATCCGCGGATCAAGTTCAACGAGACCTATCTCTTCGGCCTGCCGCTGATCGTCGCCACCATGGGCGGCATCGTCCTGTCGTGGTTCCACAAGCGCGAGCGCTCCGGCTTCGCCGCGCCCGACATCGTGCTGGCCGTCTGCGGCGTATCGGTCGCGACCTATCTGATCATCATCTACGGCACCTTGATGCGCAATTCGACCGGCACGCCCTTCGCGCCGATCGGCATCTCGATCGCGGCCGTCGCCGGTACCGCGCTGATCATGGAGCTGACCCGCCGGGTTGCCGGCATGGCGCTGATCGTGATCGCGGCGATCTTCCTGGTCTATGTCTTCGTCGGCGATCTGTTGCCCGGCTTCCTGAATTCGCCGGCCATTACCTGGCAGCGCTTCTTCAGCCAGGTCTATACGGATGCCGGCATCCTCGGCCCGACCACCGCGGTGTCGTCGACCTACATCATCCTGTTCATCATCTTCGCGGCCTTCCTGCAGGCCTCCAAGGTCGGCGATTATTTCGTGAACTTCGCCTTTGCCGCGGCCGGCCGCGCGCGTGGCGGTCCCGCCAAGGTGGCGATCTTCGCCTCCGGCCTGATGGGCATGATCAACGGCACGTCGGCGGGCAATGTGGTCTCCACCGGCTCGCTCACCATCCCGCTGATGAAGCAGGTTGGCTATCACCGCAAGACCGCCGGTGCGGTCGAGGCGGCCGCCTCCACCGGAGGCCAGATCATGCCGCCGATCATGGGCGCCGGGGCCTTCATCATGGCCGAGATCACCGGCATTCCCTACACCGACATCACGCTCGCGGCGCTGATCCCGGCGATCCTTTACTTCGTGTCGGTCTACTTCATGGTCGACATGGAGGCCGCCAAGCTCGGCATGCGCGGCATGCGCGCCGACGAGCTGCCGAAGTTCGCGCGGCTGGTACGTCAGGTCTATCTGTTCCTGCCGATCATCATCCTGATCTACGCGCTGTTCATGGGCTACTCGGTGATCCGCGCCGGCACGCTCGCCACCATGGCGGCTGCCGTCGTCTCCTGGCTGACGCCCTATCGCATGGGCATCCGCTCGATCGCCAAGGCGTTTGAGCTGGCCGGAACCATGTCGGTGCAGATCATCGCGGTCTGCGCCTGCGCGGGCATCATCGTCGGCGTGATCTCGCTGACCGGCGTCGGCGCGCGCTTCTCCTCGCTGCTTCTGGGTCTTGCCGAGGCGAGCCAGCTGCTGGCGCTGTTCTTTGCCATGTGCATCGCGATCCTGCTCGGCATGGGCATGCCGACGACGGCCGCCTATGCGGTGGCGGCCTCCGTGGTCGCGCCGGGCCTCGTCGAACTCGGCATTCCGCTGCTCACGGCGCATTTCTTCGTGTTCTACTATGCGGTGCTGTCGGCGATCACGCCGCCGGTCGCGCTGGCAAGTTACGCGGCCGCCGGTATCTCCGGGGCGAATCCGATGGAAACCTCGGTGACCTCCTTCAAGTTCGGCATCGCGGCCTTCATCGTGCCCTTCATGTTCTTCTACAACTCGGCTCTCCTGATGGACGGCACGACCGTGGAAATCGCGCGCGCGGCGGTCACCGCCATCGTCGGCGTGTTCCTGCTCAGTTCGGGCGTTCAGGGCTGGTTCCTCGGCGGATTCGCCGCCTGGTTCCTGCGCATCGGGCTGATCCTCGCGGCACTGCTGATGATCGAGGGCGGGATCTGGACCGATCTGAGCGGTATCGCGGTCGCCGCCGTGGTGTTTGCGATCCAGCGGATCTTCCGCCCCAAACCGGGCGCCAGCATCCCGGTCCGCGGGCTCGACTGATCACCACGAACGCAAATTGGCCGGCCGCCTGTCACAGGCGGCCGGTTTGCCGTCGGGGTGGTCTTCACCGGGCCGATTTTGTAAAAGACCCGTCTCTCTCGCCCGTGCGGGGCAAGGCGGGGGAGGCCCGCCCGCTTCGCCCGTGATGGATCTCAAGCCGTGACCACGATCTATGTCGATGCCGATGCCTGTCCGGTAAAGGACGAGGTCGAGCGCGTGGCGACCCGGCTGGACATTCCCGTGGTGCTGGTGTGCAACGGCGGCATTCGCCCGCCGCGCAATCCGCTGGTGAGCCTGCGCATCGTGCCGGAAGGGCCGGATGTGGCCGACCAGTGGATTGCCGCCCATTGCGGCGCCGGCGATGTGGTGGTCACCGGAGACATTCCCCTTGCCGACCGCTGCCTGAAGGCCGGCGCACATGTGCTGCAGCACGACGGCGAGATGCTGACGCCGGCGAATATCGGCGCCCGGCTGGCAACGCGCGATCTGATGCAGGACATTCGCGCGGCGAACCCCTTCCATCAAAGCGGCGGCGGCAAGTCGTTTTCAAAGGCCGACCGCTCGCGCTTCCTGCAGGCCCTCGACCGGATGGCGCGGCGGGCGTTGAACGAGACCTAACCGGTGCGGAAATCGTCCGCGAAGCGGTCGTACCAGTCCAGGCACTCGGGATTGGCCATGGCGTCGCGCGTCACGACAGCCTCCATCGGATGGCCGAGCAGGCGCTTCTTGACCGGCACCTCCAGCTTTTTCCCCGTCAGCGTATAGGGAATGTCCGGCGCCGCGACGATTTCATTCGGCACGTGATGCGGCGACACCCGGCGTTTCAGGGCCGCGACGATGGCCTGTTCCAGCTCCGCATCCAGCGTTGCGCCAGGCGCAAGCTTGACGAAGAGGATCATACAGGACGGTTTGCCGAGATATTCCAGATCGACGACGAGGCTGTCGGCGATCTCCGCCATGTCCTCGACCACGCGGTAGATGTCGGCGGTGCCCATGCGGATGCCGTGCCGGTTGATCGTCGCATCCGAGCGGCCGTAGATGATGCCGCCGCCGTCGGGCGTGATGCGCACCCAGTCGCCGTGCCGCCAGACGCCGGGATAGGTGTCGAAATAGCTCTCCCGCAGGCGCTGCCCGTCCGTGTCGCCCCAGAAGAACAGGGGCATGGAGGGCATCGGCGTGGTGCAGACCAGCTCGCCGACCTCGTCCTCCACAGGGTTTCCGGCCTCGTCGAAGGCGTAGACGCCGGCTCCGAGCGCCCGGCACTGCATTTCGCCGACCCGCATCGGCAGCGTCGGGGTGCCGGCGAGAAAGACGCCGGCAAGGTCCGTTCCGCCGGCAATCGGCGCGATCCAGACGTCGCGCCGGACGGTGTCCTGGATCCACCGGTAGGCCTCCGGCGGCAGCGGCGAGCCGGTCGAGCCCAGCATCTTCAAGCCCGAAAGATCGGCTTCCGCGCGCGGCACGATGCCGGCCTTCATGCAGGCGATGTACCAGGCCGCGCCCGCGCCGAAGACCGTGACGCCGGCGCGCTCGATGAAGCGCCAGAGCCGGCCGTTGTCGGGATAGCCGGGGCTGCCTTCCGCAATGGCGACGGCGGCGCCGGTCAGCAGGCCGCCGACCTGCACGTTCCACATGATCCAGCCGGTCGAACTGTACCAGGCGAAGACGTCGTCCGCGCCGATGTCGCAGTGAAGGCCGAGGAGCTTCAGATGCTCCAGCATCACCCCGCCGTGGCTGTGCACGATGGCCTTTGGCGTGCCGGTGGTGCCGGAGGAATAGACGATCCACAAGGGATGGTCGAAGGGAAGCATTTCGGGTGTGAGGCGGGGCCCGGATGCACAAAGCGCGGCCCAGCCTGTGCGCGCCAGCGCCCCGCCGTCGACATTTTCGGCCGTATCCATCGAGATCCAGGCGGCAAGTGTCGGAAGTCCCGCGAGAAGCTCCGAGACTTCGGCGCTGCGGTCGCGCCATTTGCCGCCGAAGGCGTAGCCGGACGCGGTGACAATCGCCTTCGGCTCGATCTGGCGGAAGCGCTCCAGCACGGTGGCAGCACCCATGTCGGGCGCGCACAGCGACCAGACCGCGCCAAGGCTGACCGTTGCCAGAAAGGCGACGATCGTATCCGGCGTGTTGGGCAGATAGCCGACGACCCGGTCGCCCCGCGCCACGCCAAGGGCTGCAAGCCCTGCTGCGACGGCCGCCGTCCGGTCCCGGAGCGTCTCCCAGTCGAGCTCCGTCAGCGTGCCGTCCTCCGCCTCGCGGCGGATGGCCGTGCGGCCGGGCCGGACATGGCGCATCGCATGCGCCGTGTAGTTTAGCGTGGCACCTGGAAACCACACCGAGCCCGGCATGCGCGCGTCTTCCAGCGCCGAACGCCAGGGTGTCGGGCTCTCCACGCCGGAAAACGTCATGATCGCTTCCCAGAAAGCGCCCGGTTCGCGGACCGACCATGCCCAGAGCGCATGATAGTCCTCAAGCTGCAGGCCGTGGGTGCGAGCAAGAAACCTTTGAAAGGCGGTCATGTTGCTTTGTTCGATGAACGCAGGCGTCGGCGTCCAGTCGGGGGAGGGGCGGGTCTCGCTCATGTGGTCCTGATGTCTTGCTGGCGGGAGCGCCCGTTCGCTGTCGGGCCGACCTCAGAGTAGCGCGCCGACCGTCACAGTAAAGCGCAAGTGCCGCCTTGCCCGTGCCGCTGCGGTGCGCGAGGCGTTTTCAACCAGATGCACTGGACGCCGGCGTCGTGGCGGGGCAGAACAGGGGCCGGAAATCATCATACCAAAAGCAAAAACCCGAATGAGGACAAACGCATGGGCGTGAAAACAGCAGTCATCGGCCTTGGCATCATGGGGCAGCGCATGCTGGAGCACATGGGCCGCCACGAAGGCTACGATGTCGTTGCGCTCTGGGATCCGAGCGCCGAGGCCTGCGCGGCAGCGGCGAAGCTGGCACCCTCCGCAAAAGTGACCGACGGCCCGGATGCGGCCATCGCGGCGGCGGATCTCGTCTATCTCGCCTGCCCGCCGGAGCCGCGAAAGACCTACGCGCTGGCCGCAGCCAGTGCCGGCAAGGCGGTGTTCCTGGAAAAGCCGCTCGGCGTCGATGTCGCGGAGAGCGAGGATCTGGTTGCCCGCCTCGAGGCTGCCGGCGTTCCGGCCGCCGTCAATTTCACCCAGGCCGCCGGCGCGGCGCTGACCGATGTGTCCCATGCGGCGAAGACAGGCGAGATGGGCGATCTCGTCGGTGTCGATGTCGTACTGACCTATCCCGCCTGGCCGCGCGCCTGGCAGGTGGCCGCGGACTGGCTGCGGTTTCGCGCCGAGGGCGGGATGACGCGCGAGGTGCTCTCGCACTTCCTGTTCTTCACAAGCCGCATATTGGGGCCGCTTGAGGTCGTCTGGGCCAAGCCGAGCTATCCCAAGGACCCGGCGCTTTGCGAGACCCAGCTTCTCGCCCGCTTGGTAAACGCGGACGGCCTGCCGGTCTCCATCCTGGCAAGTGTCGGCGGTGCGCAACCCGACCGTCAGGAGTTCACCGTCAAGGGCACGAAGACGAGCCGGCGGATCACGGATTTCTATGTCGATGCCCGCTCCGATGGCGGAGACTTCGTGGAATTGCGCAAGCGCCCCGCCGATCCGCGCGCCGTCAGCCTCAAGGCCCAGCTCGACGATCTTCTGCTGCTGATCGACGGCAAGCCCAACCGCCTCGCGACACCGGCTGAAGCGCTTGCCGTGCAGAAGCTTGTGGAGACGATGCTGGCGTCCTAGTGGTGTCGGGTTTTCCGATCAGGGCCGCGCGGCGGGGGATCTCGGTCCGCCGCGCAGCCCTGCCGTTTGCGCCGTCTACTGCGGGATCCAGACGGCGCTTTGGGTGTTGACCTTCAGGTGCACGTCGGTTTCGGGCAGGTAGCCTGCCTCGCCGGCCTTGTGACCCTGATCGACGACCATTTCCGTGCCCGCCGCCTGGACGATGTAGCGGATCTGGCTGCCGAGGAATTCGCGGTGCAGGATCCGTCCCGACAGCGTGTCGCCGTCCGGCCGGTCCGTGATCGCGATGTTCTGCGGCCGGAGCACGATGGCGCCGGTCCCGTCCGCCTCGCTCGACAGGAGCAGCTTGTCGCCGGTCCCGGCCACGAAGCGGATATCGCCGCCGTCGCGCTCGACCTTGCCCTCCAGAATGTTGGCGGTGCCGAGGAAGCTCGCGACGAAGAGGTTTTCCGGCGTGTCGTAGAGCGTCTGGGGCGTGCCGATCTGCTGAATGACGCCGCCGTCGAGCACCGCCATACGGTCGGAGGTGGTGTTGGCCTCCTCCTGGTCATGGGTGACGAAAATTGTCGTCAGACCCAATTTGCGCTGGAGCGCGAGCAGCTCGCGGCGCATCTGCACGCGCAGCGAGGCGTCGAGGTTGGACAGCGGCTCGTCCAGCAGCAGCACCTTGGGCTCCACAACCACGGTGCGGGCAAGCGCGATGCGCTGCTGCTGGCCGCCCGAAAGCTGGTTGGGCATGCGCTCCGCCAGATGCTTCAGGCCGACCAGATCGAGTGCGGCCGCAACGCGCGGGCCGATCTCGGAGGAGGGCATCTTGCGCTCCTTGAGGCCGAAGGCGACGTTCTCGCGCACCGACAGATGCGGCCAGAGCGCATAGGACTGAAACACCATGCCGACATTGCGCTTCCAGGGCGGAAGGTCGACCACATCCTTGCCGCCGATGCGGATATGCCCCTCCGGCTGCGGACCGAAGCCCGCGATGGAGCGCAGCAGCGTCGACTTGCCCGACCCCGACGGGCCGAGGAAGGCGAAGAACTCGCCGGGCTCGATCGTGAGGTTCACGCCCGTCAGCACCTTTGTCTTCCCGAAGGCGAGGTGAAGATCCTCGATCTCGATTCCAACCATTTCCGTTGTCATAGTCATGTCCTCCCGGCGCCCGTCAGTGGTCGCCACTTTGGGTTTTGAGTTTCTTGTCGCGCTCGACGATGATCTGCGAGAGCAGGGTTCCAAGCCCGACGATCACCACCGCGACGATGCCGAGAGCCGCACCCGCGCCGCGGCCGGACGGCGTCTGCATGAACAGGTAGATGCCGTAGGCAAGCGGGGAATCCGCATCCGAGGACACCAGCATGATCGTCGCCGACAGCTCGACCGCGGCGGTCGCGAAGCTGGTGACGAAGCCGGCGAGGATGCCGCCCATCATCAGCGGAATCACGATCCGCCGGATGGTGCGCGTCTTCGAGGCGCCGAGGTTTTCCGCCGCTTCTTCCAGGGCATGGCTGACCTGTTGCAGTGCGGCCATGCAGGCCCGAAGCGCGTAGGGCAGGCGACGGATCATCAGGGCGATGGCGATGATCACCCACCAGCTTGCCAGCGGCTCGCCGACGAAGGGCACGTCGATGCCCTGGAACGAGCGCAGGTAGCCGATGCCGAGGACGACGCCGGGAACGGCCAGTGCCGCCGTTGCCAGATAGTCGAGCCCCTTGCGGCCCCAGATGCCGGTGCGCAGCACGATATAGGCGATGGCCGTGCCGATGATCACGTCGCCGAGGGCGGCAAGACCGGCGTAGAGCAGCGTGTTGGCAATATACTGCTGCGAGTTCTCCCACATGGTGACGTAGTTCTGGAGCGTGTAGCCGTCGGGAAGCGGCGCATAGGACCACACGGTGCCGAGCGACAGGAGCAGGAGCCCGATGTGCGGCGACAGCACCAGCAGCAGGATCAGCGCGACGGCGCCGTAGGCCAGCACCTTTTCGCGCGTCTTGAGATCGCGCCGGGCAAGTCCGCCGCCGCCCTTTTGCACGGTGGCGTAGTCCTTGCCCCGCATCACCAGGAAGGAGGCCCACAGCGACAGAACCGAGAAGGCGACCAGGATCACCGAGATCACATAGCCCATCGGATCGCTGATGCCGACGGAGGTGATGCGCAGATAGGCTTGCGGCGCCAGCATGTTGTTGACGTTGAGCAGAAGCGGGGTCCCGAGATCATCGAAGACCTTGATGAAGACCAGCACCGCGCCGGCGATGTAGCCGGGCATTGCCAGCGGGAACACGATCTTGCGGAACAGCCGCATGCCGTGCGAGCCGAGGTTCTGGGCGGCTTCTTCCATCGAGCGGTCGATGTTGCGCAGCGAGGTCGACAGGTTGATCAGGATGAAGGGAAAATAGTGGATGCTCTGCACCAGGATCACGCCGTTTAGCCCGTCCATGAAGGGGATGGTGAAGCCGAAGTGCTCGCGCAGCAGCAGGTTGACCGTGCCGTTGCGGCCGAAGATCAGCTGCATCGCCACCGCGCCGACGAAGGGCGGCATGATCAGCGGAATGAAGCCGAGGCTCTGGACGATCATCGCGCCGCCGAAGTTGAAGCGGGTGGTGATATAGGCCAGCGGCAAGGCGATCAGGGTCGCGAAGACCACCGACATCGCCGAAACGTAGAAGGAGTTGACGAAGCTCTCGCGAAACAGGCTTGTCGCAAAGAAATCGCCGAAATTGCGCAGTGTCAGCGCACCGCTGCCCGGATCCTGGAACGCGACATAGATCACTTGCAGGACGGGAAAGATCAGGAAGCCGCCAAGGAAGATGGCGATGAACAGGCCAACGATGGCCGGGCCACTGAGTTTGGGAAAGAGGGCATCTGGCAAGCGGTCGGCAAGCGACCGCCCTCCTGCCGCAGGGCGGGATGAGGATGTCATTTCGATTTCCGGCGTTTTCGGGGATGGGCGGCCCCGGAGCCGCAAGGGAGCCGGTCCGGGGCCTGGGGGGCGCGCGCCGGGGGCGCGGGCCCGCCGTTACATTGCGGCGGCTTTGTCCGCCAGCTGCTTGGCGAGCGCGTAGTTCGCGGTCACCTGTGCGTCCCACTCCTGCTCGATCTCGGCCTGGCGCCGGTCGACGGTGTCGGTGGCCTTCTTGCGGCGCTTGGTGAAGGCGCCGTTCAGGCTGGGGTCAAGGCTCTGCGCTTCGGTGATCGGGGTCTTCTCGATCAGCTTGCGGGCTTCGGCGATCAGCTCCTTGGCTTCCGCGTTCGACCCGTCCGCATGCTTGGCCTCCGCCATCTGCACGGCCCGCACGGCGGCACGCAGGTCATCGAGACGGTAGGTGATCATCACGTCGAACAGCGAGCTGACCACGTAGTAGCGCTTGCCGGACTTGTCGACGTCGAACTTGACCGAAGCGGCGATCGCCCCCTCCTCGAACGGATTGGGCAGGCCCTCGGGCGCATCGGCATAGGTCGCCGGGTTGACCGGAAGACGCATGATCGCCGGGTTGAACAGGGTCTTCTGGCCGGCCGGCGACAGCAGGTACTTGATGAAGGTCTTGGCGCCTTCCTCGTTCGGCGCATTGCTGACGACGCCGATGTTGGCCGGAACCAGCGCGGTCACCGACGGATAGGCGAAGTCGACCGGGAAGCCGGAGGCCTTCGACGAGAAGCCGAAGAAGTCGATCACGATGCCGAGGCCGAAGTTGCCGGTGTTGACGCCGTCCGGAACGCCGAAGCTGCGCTCGGTCACGGAGGCGAAGTTGCCCGCGATCCATTTCCAGTCGGCCCAGGCCTTCTCCCAGCCTTCGCCCTGGATCAGGGTTTCCACGGTCAGATGCGTGGTGCCCGAACGCGACGGCGCGGACATGCCGACATGGCCGTGGTATTCCGGCTTCTGCAGGTCCGCCCAGTCGCGGGCCGGCTCAAGCTCGTTGGCGGCGAGATAGCGCTCGTTCCACATGATGCCGTAACCCGAGGCGGCAAAGCCGTAATAGGCCCCGTCCGGATCGTTCATCGGATAGGAGCCGATCATGTCGGGGATGCCGTCGACCTTGATCCCGACCTTGGCGAGGTGATCGCCCGACTTCAGGACCTCGAAGGCGTCGGGCGCCGATGCCCAGAACAGGTCGGCAGTGTTGGAACCGGCAATTTCCTGAATGTATTTGACGCCGGAGGAGGTGCTCTTGTTGAGCACTTCCAGATCGTATTCCGGGTGCGCTTCCTCGAAGGCCTTCTCGATGACCGTCGTCATTGTGTCGGGAAACGACGTGACGATAACCACCGGCTCCGCCGCGAAGGCGGAACTGGCGAGCAGAACCGTTGCGGCAACGCTGCCGCGCAAAAACGTCTTCATGGTAGTCCTCCCAAACTTGCGCGGTCTAATGTCGCGCAGTGGAAGGCTATCCATGTCTTGGAAAACTAGTCAAACTATTGAATTATAACGAGAAATTTTTCGATATTGGGTCATTATCGACACGCGATTTTGGGGCAGTTATGACCCATCCTGGAGTAGGCCGGTGGCCTTCAGCCGCAGATAGAGGCGCTTGCGCGGGATCTTCAGCAACTCCGCGGCTTCGCCCTTGCGTCCGCCGGCCTTGAGGAGGGCCGCGCGCAGCAGCGATGCCTCGAAGTCCTGCATGGCGCTGTCGTAGTCGAGACCGTCTGGCACCTGTTCGCTGGGTTTTTGAAAGCGGACTTTCAGCCCGATCACGAGCTTTTCCGCCACATTGCGCAGCTCGCGCAAGTTCCCGGGCCAGTGGTAGGCCTTGAACGGGCGCAAGTCGTCAGCGGTCATCGTCGGATAGCGCCGTTCATGGCGGGCGACGGATTCGTTGATGAAATGGTCGAGCAGCAGGAAGACGTCGTTTTCCCGCTCCCTGAGCGGTGGCAGCTCGATCTCGGCAAGGTTGAGGCGATAGTAGAGGTCGTCGCGCAGCTCGCCCGCGCCATGCGCGTCCGACAGGGAGCGCGGGTTGGCGCCGATCACGCGAAACGGGATTTCGCCGCTGCGTCGGTCCATGACATCGAGCAGGCGCAGCTGCACGGTTTCCGACAGCGAGGCGACATTGTCGAGAAACAGGGTGCCGCCGCGTGCGCGTGGGATGGCGCCGGGGCGGGTCTCCGACTCCGCAAACATCACGTCGTCGAAAGTGGCTTCGCTCAGGCTTCCGCAATTGAGCGAGACGAAGTCGCCTTCCGCCCCGGACAGGTCGTGGATGCAGCGCGCGGCCAGTTCCTTGCCGGTGCCGGTCTCGCCGTGCAGCAGCACGTCGACGTCAAGCGGCGCGACGGAAATGATCTCGCGTCGGCAGGTGCGGATCACCGCGGAGCGGCCGAGAAACCGCGCGCCGAGGTTCGCCCCGCGCGCCACCCGCCGCCGCAGCCGGGCGTTCTCGAGCTGCAGTTTGCGGGTGGTCAGCGCCCTGGCCACGACCGCGAGCAGATGTTCCGGCGGAGCCGGCTTTTCGATGAAATCGAAGGCGCCGTCCCGAACAGCCTTCACCGCCATCTGGATATCGCCATGTGCGGTGATCAGGATGAAGGGCACGTCGGGCGCCAGTTGCCGGGCTTCCTGCATCACCTCCAGGCCGGAGAGCCCCGGCATGCGGATGTCGGACAGGATGACGCCCTCCCATTCCGGGTCGAGCTGGCGCAACATGTCGCGGCCGGTGGCGAAGCCGTCCGCCGGGATGCCTTCGGTCGCCAGCACCTCCAGGAGCGCCTCGCGCAGATCGCCATCGTCGTCGACGACATAGACCCGGGTTCTCTCAGTCATCGCTGTCCCCGCTGGGAAGTTGCAGGACGGCACGCGCGCCGCCCTTTTCGCCCGGTTCCAGGCGGAAGTCGCCATTGAGATCGCGTGCGATATTGTAGGAAATCGACAGCCCGAGCCCCATGCCCCGGCCGGCCGACTTGGTGGACACGAAAGGATCGATCGCCACTTCCGGCGCGAGATCGCCGAGACCGATGCCGGTGTCGGAAATGGTCAGCACGAAGTCCGGGCCGGCCCGGGCGCCGGCGATCTCGATCTCGCCCGTTCCCCCGGCGTCCTCGATGGCATCGACCGCATTCGACAGAAGGTTGACCAGCACCTGTTCGACCAGGATCGGGTCGCCGACCACGGACGCGGCGCGGCTGGCGTCCTGCACCTTGAGCGTGATGCCCGGCGCGTCGATCTTGCCGCGCATCAATGCGATCGCGTTGTCGATGGCCTCGCCGAGCGACAGCGGCACCCGCTCCTGATCGGCGCGCCGCGCGAAACGGCGCAGATGAGCGATGATCGCCTCCATCCGCTCCGCCAGCGCGGAGATCCGCCCGATCTGGCGGTCCACCTGGGAGGCGTCATGCGTGTCCCTTGCGCTGCGCAGCAGATGCAGGCGGTATTTCATCGCCGCGAGCGGCTGGTTCAGCTCGTGGCTGATGCCGGCGGAGAGATTGCCAAGGGCCGCCATCTTTCCGGCCTGCACCAGCTCCGCCTGGGTGCGGTGCAGGTCGTCGATGGCTTCGTCGCGCGCGCGGATCGAGGACTGGAAGGCGCCGACGGCCTGCGCCATGCGGCCGATCTCGTCGCCGGTGACCGGCGGCAGGGCGCCGGTGCGCTCGCCCTCGGCGATCCCCATCATCGCATCGGTCAGTTGCTGCAAGGGGGCGATGATGCCCTTCTGCACGATGCCGAACAGCGCGGCGACACCGGCAATCCCGACGAGGATGGTGGCGCCGATCAGCCATGCCGTCGTCGTGCGCAGGCGCTGTGCCGCGCCGTCGACGGAGGCTAGAACGCTGCGCTTCTCGCTTTCCGCGACCTGGGTCAGGTTGGCCTGCAGCGCGGTGATCCCGTCCTGAAGCGACTGGATGCGCGCGTAGACCCGCAGTTCCTGCGTCAGCCAGTCCTTGCGCAGGGCGAAGACGCCCTTTTCGCCTTGCGCGACCTCGCGCAGGCCGGCAACCGACTGGCGCAGGGTGAGGAACTCCGGCTTCGAAGGAATGGTATCGACCGTCTCCGCGACCCGCACCAGCATGTCGTTGGTGAGATCGGAAAAGCGCTCCAGCTGCAGCGGGTCGGCCGCCACGCTGCCTTGAATGATCAAGGTCACGGCGGTCGCCGCGTCGCCGCCGATCTGGGCGATGGTGTTGCGCAGGGTGCGTTCGTCGCCGATGCGGCGCACCAGATCCTCGCGGACGGAGCGCTCATCGGCGGCGCCGATGGCCCGCATCATCGCCTCGATGTTGAACGTATAGTCGTTGAGGATCGGATCGACCTCGTCCTGGATGTCGACGTTCAGCCAGCGCAGCCGCTCGATCCGGTCGGCCAGCGCATCGGAAAGCGCCCGGCGATTCTCGAAAAGCGCCAGCAGCGTCAGAAGTTCGCCCTCCACATCGCCGGGGGTCTCGGCGATCCGGCGCACGTCCGGCGCATTGGCGGGCAGGGGATCGGTCCAGGCCGGGTCCTGCAGCGCCGAGGAGAGTTGCACGGATACCCTCTTGATCTCGGCGAGAAGGTCCTGATCCTCGGTCTGGCGGCCCAGGATCGCCGTGGCGAGGCCGGCCAGACGGGCGGAATATTCCGCAAGCTCGCTCGACAGCGCCAGGCGCGGCACATGCGAGGCGGCAAGGTCCGAATAGTCCTCCTGCACGCGCGCAAACAGCAGGATCGACAGCGCGAGCATGAACCACAGGACCATGACGGTCGCGCCGATGACGACGAACAGGCGCCGCCAGATGCCGCCCGCCCAATAGCCGCGCCGGGTCGTCGTCATGGGCTTGCCCCGTCCTCGAGGGCAACGAGCGCCGCGTCGATCGCGGCGAGCTGGTTGAGTGCCGCCTCGCGCCAGGCTTCCAGCGCCGCTTTCTGGCGCTCTGTCTGGGCGGTCAGATTGGTGATGCGCAGCGGCAGGTCGTTCAGCTCGCTGGAGGTCGCAAGCGTTTCGGGCACCGGCAGGGTGGTCAGCATGTCGTGGATGAGCGCAAGGCGGATCGACGCACCCTGCGCTTCCAGCCTGCGATACCGGTCCCACAGCGCCCGGCGCTCGGGCAGGACGTCGGAAATGAAGATGTCGAACAAGCCGTTGACCGCCCAGTAGCGGTCGCGGGCCAGTTCCGCGTCATAGGCGAGCCAGGGCAGGCGCATCGCCTCGCGGATTTCCCGCGGCACATTGTCGGGGTCCGCCTCGTGGATCGTGCGCGCGATCGGGACGCGTCCGATCGCGGGGTCGAGCAGCACGCGCTGGCCTTCGTCCGACAACAGGTGTGCGACAAAGGCACAGGCGAGATCGCCGGCCTGGCCGCTGGCGAGAATTCCGATCTGCGCCGGGAAGATCATCACCGGCTTGCCGTAGCGAAAAATCAGGTCGGGCTGCGCGCTCACCGCGAGAAAGTCGATGGTGATGCCGATGTCGAACCGGTTGCTGCGCACCCCGTCGATCACGCCGAAACTGCGCGACGTCAGCGTCGAGAGGTTTTCCGACAGGGCGAGGAAATAGCTCCAGCCCTCGTTCCAGCCGCGCACCTGCAGGAAACGCTCTACCAGCATGTGCATGGTGCCCGAGCGCGAGGGGCGCGCCATGCCGATACGCTCGCGATAGGCGGGAAGCAGCAGGTCGTTCCAGTCGCCCGGCATGAACAGGGAGCTGTCCGCGCGTCGGGTCCAGCCGATCGAGGACAGGGCGAAGGGCCGGTAGCCGCGGCCGCCGGTGGCCGGACAGACGGTTTCCTGCGTCCGTGCCGAGGCAAAGGCGTCGTGGCTCGCCAGGATCGAGAAGGCCTCCGGTGCGCTCGCCCAGAAGATGTCGAAATGCCGGGGATTGCCGCGCACCACCTCTTCCAGCGCAGCGCCCGTGTGCTTGTTCAGAACCAGCACATAGGTGCCCGGGTTGGCGGCCTCGAACGCCTCCTTGTACGGCTGGAACAGCGCCGGTGGCATCGAGGTGAGAATGCGCAGCTCGTTCGCCGCGTGGGCCGGCAGGGCTGGCAGCAGGGCAAGCGCCAGGCCGAGAACGGCGAAAAGGAGCCGCTGCAACGCGCTCATGCGCGTCCCGTCTGCCCGCCCCGCCGTCGGGGGCGCTTTTGGGTCAGCGTGAAGAGGGGCAATGGAACGCGGCATGTCGATCTCGGGTTTCCCGTCGGCATCGCGGCTTGCGCTTTCGGGCGCAAGCCCGATCCGTTTCCTGCCGCGGGATGCGGCGTTCCCCGAGTTTTGGTCGATGCGCCGGCCGTGTTCAATGGCAAAGACCGCCTGCCATCCTGCGATGTGTCAAAAATGACCCAATTGGATAGGCGTTGGTTTGCGGGACGACGGGCCGGCCGCCGTACCTCAGGCCTTTTCGCGAGGGGCGCGGTCAGGCGATGCGCGCGGCGACGCTCTTGGTCTTGCAGTAGCTCTTCAGGCCCTCAAGGCCCTTTTCGCGACCGAAGCCGGACTTCTTGTTGCCGCCGAAGGGCACCTCGATGCCGCCGGCGAAATACTCGTTGATGAACACCTGCCCCGCGTCGATGCGGCGGGCGAGCCGATGGGCGGTGCCAAGGTCCCTGGTATAGACGCCGGCGACCAGGCCGTACTGGCTGTCGTTGGCTAGCGCCAGGGCGTGATCGGCATCCTCCGCGCTCTGCACCGCAAGCACAGGGCCGAAGACCTCTTCCTGGACGATCTCGTCGCGCGGGTTGAGCCTGGCGACGATGGTCGGCTCGTAGAACCAGCCCTTGCCGGTTTCCGGATCGACGGTTGCCTTGCCGCCGGCCAGGATCTCCGCGCCCTGCTGGCGGGCCCGGGCGACGAACCCGGCGATCTTGTCGAGCTGCTCGGCGGAATTCACCGGCCCGACATCAGGTCCCCGCAACCCGTGGCCGAGCGACAGCGCCTTGGCGCGCGCGGCGAGGGCGGCGAGGAATTCGTCCTGGATCGGCCGCTCGATGATCAGCCGCGATCCGGCCGAGCAGATTTGCCCGGCGTTCTCGTAGATCGCGCCGAGAACGCCGGCGATTGCCTGTTCAAGGTCGCAGTCCTTCAAAACCACCACCGGAGACTTGCCGCCGAGTTCCAGAACCACGCGGGTGATGTCGTCGGCGGCGGCCTTCATCACCTGGCGGCCCGTGGCGACGGAGCCGGTGAAGGTGATGTGGTCGATGCCCGGATGGCGCGTCAGCGGGGCGCCGGCCTCGGCGCCGGTTCCGGTAACGACATTGCAAACGCCGTCCGGAAGACCTGCCTGCGACAGGATCTCGGCGAGCATCAGAGCGGTGAAGGGCGTCTGTTCCGCCGGCTTGGCGACGATCGCGCAGCCGGCGGCAAGGGCAGGGGCGAACCCGCGCGCCGCCGTGGAGATCGGGAAGTTCCAGGGAATGATGTGGGCGGTCACGCCGACCGGCTCATGGATGGAATAGGCGAGATAATCGGGGCCGAGCGGGAAGCTCTCGCCCTCCAGCTTGTCGCAGGCGCCGGCGTAATACTCGAAGGTGCGGGCAGCGCCGCGCACGTCGCCGCGCGCCTCGGCGATCGGCTTGCCGCTGTCGAGCGTTTCGGCAACGGCGAGCCTTTCGAGATTGTCCTGTATCAGCCGCGAGGCGCGCATCAGGATGCGGCCGCGCTCGACGGGGAGCGTGTCGCGCCAGACGGTTTCGAAGGCATGGCGGGCGCTTGCCACCGCGTCGTCGACATCCTCCGCGGTGCCGGCGGCAAAATCGGCAAAGGCCTCGCCGCGACCCGGATCGTAGCTTTCCATGCGCCGGTTGTGCGCGGGGCGGACAAATCCGCCGTTGATGAAATGGCCCTCCGGCAATCCGGCAAGCGTGCCCGTGCGCAGCGCCTCGGTCACGAGATCCGTCCCGGAGGTTTCGGTGGAAGTGGTCATGATCACAAATCCTGGGTGCTGATCTTGTAGGTCGACTTGGCCAGCCATTCGGGATTGACCTCCACACCCCAGCCGGGGGCGTCGGTCACCGTGGCATGCCCGTCGTCAATGGCGTAGGGCGAGGAGACGAACAGGTTCTCCTGCCAAGGGTAGTAGTCCCGGCCCTCGATGGAAAACTCGAGGTATTTGCCGGCGTTGGGAATTGCGCGCAGCAGGTGCATGGTGAAAAGCGTGATCATCGACAGATTGGCCGCATGCGGCGTGCAGGGGAGGCCCGCCGCCTCCGCCATCCGTGCCACTTGCAGGGTGCGGACCATGCCGCCGAGATAGCAGATATCCGGCTGGATCACGTCGACCACGCGCTGGTCGATCATCCGCGCCCAGTCGACGAGCGAGCAATCCTGCTCGCCGCCGGTGACGTCGATGTCGAGCGCATCCGTCACCTGTTTGGTCTGGTCGTAGTGCCAATAGGGGCAGGGCTCCTCATAGTGCGAGATGCCGTTGTCCTGAAGGAACCGGCCGACTTCGATTGCCTTTTGCGGCGAGTAGCAGGAGTTGGCGTCGACCAGAAGTGCGGTGTCGTCGGGAAAGGCCGCGCGCATCGTCGGCACGATTTCCTCGGTGCGCCCCGGCCATTCGTCCTGGTCGCGGCCGCATTCGGCGCCGATGCGGAACTTGAAGGCGGTAAAGCCGTGGGCGTCCTGCAGGCGTTTCAGCCGCTCCGCCTCGTCCTTCGGCGTGATGTCTCGTTTCATCGACGAGCCATAGGCACGCACACGGCCCGGCGTGCCGCCAAGGAGTTCGCACACCGGCTTGCCCTCGATCCGTCCGCGCAGGTCGAACAATGCGGTGTCGAGGCCGCCCATGGCGCGGCTGACATAGGCGCCCGGAAACTTGTGCTCCCGCTCGGGGATGATCTCCATCAGATGCGCGATGTCGAAGGCATCCTGGCCAATTGCATGAGGAGCGACCTGGCGATGCAGCACCTCCGCCGTGATATCGGCGCAATAGGGGGCGACCTGCCCCCAGCCCTGCGCGCCGTTTTCCGCCGTGACCCGCACAAAGCAGACGAACTGCGTGGCGAAGGTCTCGATTGCCCTGATCCTCATTGGCGCAAAATCCCGCTGCGCGGCCACGTCTCTCGGCCGCAGGTCCAACCATTCGCGCCAACCTACCCAGAATTGGTCTTGAATTAAGGTCCGTTTTGCGGAAGTTTCCATACCAATCTTGCGCGAGGGACCATGAAGCGCCACGCCGGAATGATGCTGTCCTCGATCCGGATCGACAAAACGTCGGACCGGCGCATTTCCGTGCAGCTCTACATGGCCTTGCGCGAGTTGCTCCTGTCGGGCGGGCTCGCGCCCGGGGACCGGTTGCCGGCAACGCGCACGCTGGCGCAGGAGATCGGCGTCTCCCGCACCACCGTGATCGATGCGGTCGACCGGCTGGTCTCGGAGGGACTTCTGGAGGCGCGCGTCGGGGCCGGGACCTTCGTCAGCGATGCGCTGAAGGGACGGGGCGAGACGCCCGGCGATGCGCCAATGGCGGCGCGCGGCGCGGCCGACCCGCGCCTGTCCCAGGCCGCCCGCACCGCGGCGCCGCAGTTCGCGCCGCGCAGCCGCCTGCCGCACAAGTCGATGGCCTTCACCACGGCGCTGCCCGCGCTCGATGCCTTTCCGATGGCGCAATGGGCGCGCCTTTCGGCCCGGCACTGGCGGGGCGGGCGCGATCATGTCACCGGCTACGGCGAGCCCTTCGGGTATCCCCGCCTGCGCGCGGCGATCGCCCGCCAGCTCAACGCCTCGCGCGGCATCGTCTGCGAGGCCGACCAGATCTTCATCGTCAACGGCGCACAGCAGGGGTTCTCGCTGATCAGCGCGATGCTGGTCGATCCGGGCGAAACGGTGTGGTTCGAGAATCCCGGCGCGATCGGGGCGCGCAATGCCTTCATCGCGAATGGCGCGCGGCTCGCGCCGATCAGCGTCGATGCGGAAGGGCTGTGCGTGGACGAGGGGCTTGCCAAGGCGCCCGACTTCCGGCTGGCCTTCGTCACGCCCTCGCATCAGCAGCCGCTCGGCCACGTCATGAGCCTGGAGCGCCGGCTGGCACTGCTGCAGGCCGCGCATGACGCCGACGCGATGATCGTCGAGGACGATTACGATGGGGAATTCTACTATGGCGACCAGCCCCCGCCGACGCTGAAGAGCATCGATACCCGCGAGCGGGTGATCTACGTCGGCACGTTTTCCAAATCGCTGTTTCCAAGCCTGCGGCTGGGTTTCGTGCTTGCGCCGCGCGGTCTGGTCTCCGCCTGCGAGCGCATCTGGGAAGCCTGGCTCAGCGGCGCACCGACGGTCACCCAGGCGGTCGTCGCCGATTTCATGGACGAGGGGCTGTTTGCCACGCATATCCGCACCATGCGCCAGCTTTACCGGGAGCGGCACGACGCCCTGATAGAGGCCGCCGCGTCGCTCAGCGGACGCATCGACGTGCAGCCCACCGCGAGCGGGTTTCACGCTGTCGGACTTTTGGCAGATGACTTGACGGAAGACGAGGTGGTATCGAGAGTAAGGGCGGACGGTGTCGTCATCTCGCCGCTTGGCCGCTACGCTCTTTCGTCACTCGCGCAAAAGGGAGTCGTTCTCGGGTTCGGCAGCGCGGGTGTGGAGGAAATCCGAAAGGGAATTGCGGTTATCCGCAAGATTGTTTCACCGAAGGTGCGATTGGACTGATAAAATAACGGTAATGGATATATTTTGCAGTCCAATCGAGCCATAGACTTTTTCACGATACTGTCATGACGGTCATGTCATTTCGGGCGTGTTGATTGCGTTATAGGGAGGAACTGATGCGCACCAAGACAACTATCGCCAGCCTGCTGGCCGCGACCATGCTGGTTGCCGCCGGCACGGCGCAGGCGGAAACCCTGCGGCTCCTGACCTGGGGCTCCTACGCGCCCGAGGAACTGGTGCAGAAATTCGAGGAAGAGTATCCCGACATCGACGTCGAGGTGACCTTCTCCAACAACGAGGAAATGATCGCCAAGCTGCGCGCCACCGGCGGTGCGGGCTTCGATCTCGCCCAGCCGAGCCATGACCGCATCTATGCCGCCCAGCTGGAATACGACATCTACAAGCCGCTCGACCTGTCGAAGATCGACACCGATGCGATGCAGCCGTCGCTTCTGGACGGCGTGAAGGCCAACACGACGATCGACGGCGAAGTCTATGCCGTGCCGCATCAGTGGGGTACCTCCGGCCTGATGGCCGACGTGACCAAGGCCCCCGACGTCAAGGGCTGGGGCGATCTCTGCGATCCGGCCTACAAGGGCAAGACCTCGATGCGGCTGCGCCGCACCATCCTGCTCGGAATGGCCTTCTCCATGGGCGAGGACCCCTTCGCGACCTATTCCGATCTCGACAAGTACCAGCAGCTCCTCGACAAGGTCGCGGACAAGCTCATCGAGTGCAAGGACAACATCAAGGCCTACTGGAAGGGCGGCGACGACCTCTCCGCGATGATGCTCTCCGGCGAGATCGTGGCATCGGAGACGTGGGATTCCACCGCCTACAAGCTCTTCGACCAGAACAAGAACATCGTCTTCATTCCGCCGGAGACGGGGGCGCTTGCCTGGATCGACACCTTCGCGATCCCGCGCAAGGGCGAGGCCGACGATGCCGCCTACAAGTGGATCAACTTCGTGCTGCGGCCGGAAAACGTGACGATCATGTCCGCAAGCACCGGTGCCATCGCTTCGATCAAGGGCGCCAAGGAGCTGCTGCCGGAAGACAAGAAGGCTGCCGTCAACGCCGCCTTCACCGACGCGGACATCGACAACCTGAAGTTCTTCGCCAACATCCCTCCCGGCGTGGAGGACATGGAAGGCAAGACGCTTGAGAAGATCAAAGCGGCGACCGGCGGCTGATTGCCGCGCAAGCCGACCCTGACCTTGCGGGGCGCGCGCGCAAGATGCGTGTGCGCCCCGCCCAGGCTCGTGACCTTCACAGGGTGACGCCTCGACCCGGCTCGGGACATCGGGGCTCCTCGATGGTGCCGGCGTGCTCTCGCCCGCCGCCGCTTGTCCGCATGTTTTCCAGTTGGCGTACTTCATGACCGAAACCCCGGCCTACGATCTTGAGTGCCACGGCATTTCCAAGTCCTTCGGATCCGTTCGCGCGGTGAAGGATGTGTCCTTCAACATTCCAAGCGGCTCGTTCTTTTCCATTCTCGGGCCGTCCGGCTGTGGCAAGACCACCTTGATGCGCATGATCGCCGGTTTCGAGGAACCGAGCGGCGGGGACATCCGCATCAAGGGCAAGTCGGTGCTCGGCACGCCGCCCAACCGGCGCAACGTCAAGATGGTGTTCCAGCATCTGGCGCTGTTCCCGATGATGAATGTCTTCGAGAACATCGCCTACGGCCTGCGTTGCCGCGGAGCGAGCAACGACGAGATCAAGCGCCGCGTGCAGGATGTGCTGGAGCGGATCGCGCTGCCCGACGTTGGCGGCCGCGAAATCCACCAGCTTTCGGGCGGACAGAAGCAGCGTATCGCGATTGCCCGCTGCATGGTGCTCGACCCCGACGTGCTCCTGCTCGACGAACCGCTCGGCGCGCTCGACCTGAAGCTGCGCGAGGCGATGAAAATCGAGCTGAAGCTGCTGCAGCACCAGTTCAACACCACCTTCATCTACATCACCCACGACCAGTCGGAAGCGCTGGTGATGTCCGATCACGTCGCGATCATGAACGACGGCAACTTCGAGCAGATCGGCACGCCGCAGGCGCTCTACCACCGGCCGAACACGGCCTTCGTCGCCGGCTTCGTCGGCGACAGCAACCGCTGGTCCGGCAAGGTGACGGCAAGCGACGGCACGGGCGGCACGGTGGAGACGGCGCAGGGCCTGACCATGCAGTTCACCGCCGGCGGCGGCTTGCGCATCGGCGAGGGCGAGGCTGTCGAGATCTTCGTGCGGCCGGAGTTCATCAACACGGTGAGGGCAGCCGATGCGGCCGCCGCGCCGGGCGACAACCACATGGACGGCGTTGTCGACAGCCTGCTGTTCAACGGCGCCAACAGCCGCGTGCTGGTGCGCAGCCAGACGGGCGAGCTGATCGAGGCCGACGTGACGCTGACCGGCGACGGCGACCTGGCGCCGGGCGAGGCGGTGCGCCTGTCCTGGTCGGCGCAGCACGCCATGTGCTTCCCGCGAAGCGGGGATGCGTGATGGTGCAGAAGGATGTCCGCCGGCTGACGCTGATCCTGCTCTTCGCGCCCTTCGCGATGTGGATCGCGCTGCTGATCATCGTGCCGCATATCGGCATGGTCGCGCTGTCGCTGCGCGAGAAGGTGGCGCCGCGCGTCTATGAGTTCGGTCTCGGCAACTATATCGATTTCATCAACGAGCCGATCTACTGGAACACGCTGCTGCGCACCGGATCGATGTCGCTGCTGGTGACGGCGCTGGCGCTGCTGATCGGCTTTCCGATCGCCTATTACATCGCCAAGATCGCCGGAAACCGCACCCGCGGCGCGCTGTTCCTGTTGTGCCTGATCCCGCTGTGGGTGAGCGACCTCATCCGCGCCTTCGGCTGGATCCTGCTTCTGCGCGAGACCGGCGTGATTTCCACCTTCCTGCAGTGGTCGGGGCTGGTCTCGGGGCCGATCGAGTTCCTCTACAACGACGTGACCGTGATCATCGGTCTCGTCTACACGGTGATCCTCTTCATGATCGTGCCGCTGGTCTCGACGCTCGACGGCATGGACGACAGCCTGGTGGAGGCCGGCTACAACCTCGGCGGCAGCGGCTTCACCGTGCTCAGGCGCATCATCGTGCCCTATGCGATGCCGGGCATCGTCTCCGGCTGCATCGTCGTCTTCATGCTGACGGCCGGGTCCTATCTGACGCCGATTCTGCTCGGCGGCAAGAACTCCAGCTGGTTCACGGAGCAGATCTACGACCAGTTCATCACCCGCTTCAACTGGGAGTCGGGTGCTGCCTTCGGCTTCCTGCTGTTGGCCTTCACCTCCACGGTGATCTGGCTCGGGCTGAAGCTCAGCGGCCAGACCCTCGCCAACACCGTCGCCAAGAGCTGAGGAGGAGGAGCACGATGGCCAGATCCGCACCCGCGCCCTTCGTCTGGGGCTACCGCGCCTACGTGTTGGCGTTTTTCCTGTTTCTTGCCGCCCCGCTGGTGGCAGCCGGCACCTTTGCATTCAACGACAGCCTGTTTCCCGCACTCCCCTGGCAGGGCTTCACGCTCGACTGGTTCTTCAACGACACGGAACCCAAGCTCGGGATGTTCCACGACCGGCGCCTGCTGCGCGGGCTGTATTACTCCTTCGTGATCGCGCTCATGGTCTCGGTGCTGTCGGTCTTCGTCGGCACGACGAATGCCTTCCTGTTCGTGCGCGGGCAGTTTCCCTTCAAGAACGCGCTCTACATCGTGATGGTGATCCCGTTGGTCATTCCCGGCGTGATCCTCGGCATCTCCATCCTGGTGATCGCCAGCAACATGGCCAACTACTTCGACCGCAGTCTGGGGATCGATCTCGATTTCCTGCGCCCGGGCATCTTTCTCGTGGTGCTTGGCCAGTTCTCCTTCATCACCACGATCACCTCGCTGGTGATTACCGCGCGGCTGAAGAAGTTCGACGCGACGATGGAGGAGGCCGCGCTGAACCTTGGGGCGGGCCGCGCGCGGGTGCTGCGCACCATCACGCTGCCGTTCCTGCGTCCGGCGATGATCGCGGCCGGGATCGTCGCCTTCCTCGTCTCCTTCGAGAATTTCAACACCACGCTGTTTCTCGTCGGCTCCGAGGCGCCGTTGACAATCACCATGTATGACCGCATGGCCAAGGTCGGGTCCACGCCGGTGCTCAATGCCGTGTCCTTCGTCCTGATGGTCGGCTCGGGGCTCCTGGCGCTGGTGTCGATCGCTGTCCAGCGCGACAAGAGCGTTCGGTAGGGCTTCCATGTCGGACTATGATTTTGTGGTCGTTGGCGCGGGGTCTGCCGGCGCGACCCTTGCCGCGCGCCTCAGCGAGAGCGGACGATATTCCGTCTGCCTGCTGGAGGCGGGCGGATCGGACCTGAATTTCTGGATCTGGATGCCGATCGGCTACGGCAAGGCGTTCTACAACGCCTCGATCAACTGGATGTACAGGACCGAGCCGGACCCCGGCCTCGCCAACCGCTCCGGCTACTGGCCGCGCGGCAAGGTGCTGGGCGGCTCCAGCTCGATCAACGCCATGGTCTACATCCGTGGCCAGCATGCGGATTTCGACGACTGGAAAGCAATGGGTAATCCCGGCTGGGGCTGGGACGACGTGCTGCCCTTCTTCAAGCGCGCCGAAACCAATGACGCCGGCGGCGACGACTTCAGGGGCGGCGACGGTCCCTTGCATGTGGCGACCATGCGCCGGGATCTCCATCCCTTGTGCGATGTCTTCCTGGAGGCTGGGGAACAGGCGGGCTTTGCGCGCAATGTCGACTTCAACGGTGGCGACCAGGAGGGGGTGGGCGTCTATCAGAACACCGCCAAGGGCGGTTTCCGCATGTCGACGGCGCGCGCCTATCTGGCGCCGGCCCGCCGGCGGGCGAACCTGAAGATCGTCACTCGCGCCCACACCACCCGCATCCTGATGGAAGGAAAACGCGCGGTCGGCATCGCTTACCGGCAAGGCGGCGCGGAAAAGACCGTTCGCGCCCGCCGCGAGGTGATCCTGAGTGCCGGTGCGGTAAACTCTCCGCAGATCCTGATGCTGTCCGGTATCGGACCGGCCGCGCATCTGAGGGCCAAGGGGATCGAGGTTCTGGAGGACCGGCCGGGCGTTGGCCAGAATCTGCAGGACCACCTGGGGCTCGACTATCTCTATCGCTCGAAGGTGCCGACCCTCAACAACCAGCTCTATCCCTGGTGGGGCAAGCTTCTGCAGGGCATGCGCTATGTCGCGACCCGGCGCGGGGCGCTGTCGCTCGGCGTCAACCAGGCCGGCGGTTTCGTGAGGAGCAATCCGGATGCGCCGCGCCCGAACATGCAGCTCTATTTTTCACCGGTGAGCTATACGAAAGCGCCCAAGGGCAAGCGCCCGCTGATGAACCCGGATCCGTTTCCCGGTTTCCTGCTCGGCATGCAGCCGACCCGCCCGACGAGCCGGGGTCATATCTGCCTGCGCAGCGCCGATCCGTTTGCCGCACCGCAAATCCATCCCAATTCGCTCAGCACCAGTCAGGACCTGACCGAGATGGTCGAAGGGTGCAGGCTCCTGCGAAAGATTGCCGCGACGCCCGCCATGCAGACGGTGATCGATACGGAGATCGTGCCCGGTCCGCTGGTGCAAAGCGACGAGGAGATGCTGGAGGATGTGCGCAACCGCTGTTCCACGGTGTTTCATCCGGTGAGCACCTGCCGCATGGGGCCCGATCCGGCGGTCGATGTCGTCGATGCAAGGCTTCGGGTCTACGGGGTGGAGGCCTTGCGCGTCGTCGATGCCTCGATCTTTCCGACCGTGACCTCCGGTAACACCAACGCCCCGGCGATCATGGTCGGTGAAAAGGGCGCGGACCTGATCCTCGCCGATCATTCGAACGCCTGAGAAAGGCCGTCATGCGTGCCACCGACCTGTTCACCGAGGATTTCTCCGCAACGCCCTATTGGCAAGGCGCGACGCCACAGCCGGCTCTTCCCCCGGTGAACCTGCCGGGAGAGGCCGATGTGGTCATCGTCGGCGCGGGCTACACCGGCCTCAATGCCGCGCTGCAGACGGCGCGCGCGGGCCTGTCGACGCTTGTGCTCGATGCACAGCAGCCAGGATGGGGATGCAGCACCCGCAACGGCGGACAGGTTTCCACCTCCATCAAGCCGTCCTTCGCCGCCCTGACGCGCCGCTACGGCGAGGCACTTGCCCGCGAGCTGCTGGAAGAGGGACAGGCCTCGCTCGACTACATGCACGCGCTTGTCTCTGAGGAAAAGCTCGACTGCGATCTGAGGACAGTCGGCCGGTTCCACGGGGCGCACAAGCCGCATCTCTACGATGCGCTTGTGCGCGAATGCGCTGCCGGCCACCCGGTCTGGGACACGGGCGCCTATGCGGTTCCCAAGGCGGAGATGGCAAGCGAGCTCGGCACCGATGCCTATCATGGCGGGGTGGTCTATCCGCATCATGCCTCGATCGATGTCGGCAAGTATCATCCCGCCCTGCTTGCGCGCGTGCGGGAGTCCGGGGCGCTGGTGAAGGCGCATTGCACGGTGACCGCGCTGTCGCGCGTTGGTGCGGGCTTTGAGGTTGCAACCGCGCAAGGAGCGGTGCGGGCCGGCAAGGTGATCCTGGCGACGAACGGCTATTCGGGACCGCTCTCGCCCTGGCACCGCCGTCGTATCATCCCCATCGGCTCCTATGTCATCGCGACAGAGGAGATCCCGCGCTCGGTGATGGACAAGATCATGCCGACGGACAGGGTGCTCTCCGACACCCGCAAGCTCGTCTATTACTACCGTCCCTCGCCGGACCGGAAACGGGTGCTCTTCGGCGGACGGGTGTCGCTGAGCGAGACCGATCCGCGCAAGAGCGCGGTGAAGCTGCACCGCGATCTCGTGCAGCTGTTTCCGGAGCTGAAAGCGACCCGCGTCAGCCAGTCCTGGATGGGGTTCGTTGGCTATACGTTCGACACGATGGCCCATTGCGGCGAGGATCGCGGCCTGTTTCATGCCATGGGCTTTTGCGGTTCGGGTGTCGGCATGGCGAGCTATCTTGGCATGCGCACCGGCCGGGCCGCCGCCGGCCTTGACCGGAAACGCTCCGCCTTTTCGCGGATCGCCTTCCCCACGCGACCGCTTTATGCCGGAAATCCCTGGTTTCTGGCGCCGTCTGTGCTTGTCTATCGGCTGCGCGACCGGATCGGCATCTGAAGAGTGTCGGGCACGCGCCCGTGCATCTGATTGGCGGGTATCGATCGTCAGGGGGTGCGGCGGTCAGGCGAGGGTTGTACACAGGAGCAGGGGGCAAAGGGGCGCGACCGACTCGCACCTCCGGCGACACGTGCCGCGAGACCTGGTGGGAGACTGAATGCAATGAATGACGACGCGCACGTCGCCTGGCTTTGCGACGCGTCCGACCGCTGGACAGAATGGCTGCTGGGCTCGGCGATGCCCCTTTGGAGCAGGATTGGCGTCGATCCCGCCAATGGCGGCTTTGCGGAAGAGATTGCCCTTGGCGGCGCGCCGGGTCTGATGGTTTCCCGGCGCAGTCGTGTCCAGCCGCGGCAGATCTATTCGGTGATTGAAGCCGGGCGGCTTGGCTGGTCGGGAGACTGGCCGGCAATCGCGGGCCGGGCCCTGGACTGGTATCTCGACTGCTTCCGGTTGCCCGACGGGACATTCGCCGACCTGGTTGCACCCGACGGAACGCTGCTTGAGGGGCGTTTCGACCTCTACAATCAGGCCTTCGCGCTTTTCGGGCTGGCGCATGCAGCCGCAGCGCTGCCCGGACGGCGCGCGGAGCTTGAGGCGGTCGCGGCCACGCTTCTCGACAGGCTCGAGACGGACTACCGGCATCCGGATGCTGGGTTTGAGGAGAGCCGTCCGCCAAGCCTGCCGTTGCGCGCCAATCCGCATATGCATCTTCTTGAAGCCGCACTCGCCTGGGAGGAGGTTTCCGAGGACGCCGCGTGGAGCAGGATCGCCGACGAGATCATGGAGCTCGCGCTTGCCCGCTTCATCGATCCGCAGACCGGGGCGTTGAGGGAGTTTTTCGCAAGTGACTGGCACCCCATGCCCGGCGACAGCGGACGCCAGGTCGAGCCGGGACATCAGTTCGAATGGGCTTGGCTTGCGCTTTTGTGGTCGCGGAGGCGCGGGCGTGCGGATGCCGCCATCGCCGCCCGTCGCCTGTTCGCCGTTGGCGAGACATGGGGTATTTGTCCCCGGCGAAAGGTTGCGGTTCTGGAGCTGAATGACGATTTTTCGGCGCGTGCGCCGGTCGCGAGGCTTTGGGTGCAGGCCGAATGGATCAAGGCGGCGCTGGCGCTCGCCCATGCGTCCGCAGGGCCGGAGCGGCTGCATTATCTCGCCGCCGCCCGGCAGGCCGTTTCGGCGCTGGAGATGTTTCTGGTGGACGACCCGGCCGGGCTGTGGCGTGACAAGCTCGGCGACGACGGCCGCTTTGTGACGGAACCCGCACCGGCAAGCTCATTCTACCACATTGTTTGCGCGGTGTCGGAGTTGGCCAAGGCCTGCGGGCAATACCGGCCCGCCAAAAACAAATAGAGATCCTGCGGTCCTCTGGTCGCACGCCAGCCATGTGTCTGTTCGGATGGCCTCGTTTGCTATATAGCAGCGGTGGAGGGTGGTCTTTCATTGGATGCCGCGACAGGTGTGGTTAATGAATTTTCCATTTTTTAAACAAAAAGTTGTTGAATGAGACCTCGAGACGCATCTTGTCGACTCTCTGATGGTGACGGAGCCAATGTCTGAAAAATCTGACGTGAAGCTTGCTGCGCCTGAAAAGAGCAAGGCTGCCATTTCCCAACCAAAGGCTGAGGACGCTGTTTCCGGGACGGCCAAACAGGTCAAGGAGCAGAAAGAACCTCGGGTGATCCCGCTGCGCATCGATCGTGCGGCGGCAGCGATCGTGCGCAAGACCGATCTGAACATGCGGCCGCGTCAGTGGCGGCGGTTGCTTCTGAAGCTGTCTTTCGCTCTGTGTGTGCTTCTGCCTGGACTTTTGGGTGCGCTGTATTTCTTCGTGATTGCGTCGGATCGCTACGCGGCCAGCGCGAGTTTCTCCGTTCGCAGCATGGATGCGACGCCTGCCGGGGGCGATTTTCTGGGCGCCATCGCCGGCCTGTCGAGCGTCGGCACAACGACGACGGATTCCTTCATCCTTCTCGAGTACCTGAAAAGCCGCGAGCTTATCGAGAAAGTGCAAAGCGAGTTCGATCTGCGATCGGCCTTCAGCGATCGCAATATCGACTTTCTGTACCGGCTAGATCCGGATGCTCCCATTGAAGATCTGGTGAGCTACTGGAATTCGATGATAACGGCGTCTTACGAAAACACCTCGTCGATCCTGACCTTCGAGGCTCAGGCGTTCACTGCGGAAGATGCGGAAACGATCGCGAGCCTGATCGTCAAATATTCCCAGGAGTTGATCAACAAGCTGTCGGAAAGCGCCAGACAGGATGCCGTCCGGTTTGCGCAAAAGGAAGTGGCGACAGCCGAAGTCAGGCTGAAGGTCATCCGGGAGGAGATGCGCAAGTTCCGCTCGTCCTCTCGTGCCGTGGACCCGACGGCCTCCGCCGCAGCCCAGGTTCAGCTGGTGACCGGTATTGAAACGCAATTGATCGAACTCAGGGCCCGGCTCGGAACGCTCCTGGCCTCGCTCGACGAGGACGCGTTGCCAGTCGTTCAGCTTCGCAAGCAGATTTCCTCACTGGAGAAGCAGCTGATCGAAAGGGAAACCGAGGTCAACGGTGAGGCACAAGACGACAGCCGCATAGGCCGGGGCTTGTCGAGCCTGCTCGCCGATTACGAGAAGCTGCAAGTCGACATGGAGTTCGGACAAAAGAGCTATGCCGCCGCGCTCGCTTCTCTGGAGCGGGCTCGCGCCGAAGCGGACCGTCAGCAGCGCTTCCTGGCCGTGTTCGTTTCGCCCGGCATTCCCCAGACGGCAATCTATCCCTATCGGTTCATCGGTGCCGGGCTGACGTTCGTCATTGCCTTGATCCTGTGGTCCATCGGTGTGCTTATTGCCTATTCCGTCAGGGACAGCATGCGGTAGCGCCCGAAGGGCAGGGATCGTTCAATGTCGACAGCAATGGACCGCATCGAAAACCCGCTGCTGGTAAAGGGCCGTGTGATATCGGCACTTGTGCTGCGCGAGGCGCGTGTCACGTTCGGGTCGGTCAAGCTGGGCTATTTCTGGGCCGTCGCGGAGCCGATCATCGGCACTGCGATCCTGACATTGATTTTTTCGTTCATCGCGCGCCATCCCCCGATCGGGACCAGCTTCGCGCTGTTTTATGCGACGGGCATTTTTACCTTCCAGCTTTACCGCAAGATGTCGGGATCGCTGATGTCCGTGTTTTCGGCCAATCGCGGTCTTCTGGGCTATCCTCTCGTAACGGAGCTGGATGTCGTTTTCGGGCGGTTTTGTCTTATTTTCCTGACATATATCATGATATTCACGATCTTCTTTGCCGCGCTGATCCTGCTTGGACTCGCGCATTTTCCGCGCAGGCTCGATATCGTGTTGATGGCGATCGGAGCCACGGGGCTGCTCGGCCTGGGCGTCGGTTTGACCAATGCCGTAATCGTGGTGCTCTGGCCGACCTGGAAGCGGATCGAGGGGATCATCAGTCGCCCGATGTTCTTTATTTCCGGCGTTTTCTTCGTGCCGAGCCAGTTTCCGCAGGACGTGCGCTACTATCTGTCCTGGAACCCGTTGTTGCATGCGATTGACTGGTTCCGGGCTGGATATTATCCGAACTACGATAGCTCTGTTCTGGACCTTGGATTTCTCTGGTTCTGTATTGGCCTGTTTCTCGCCATCGCTTTGTGCATGGAACGGCTGTACCGCAAGCACAGGGTTTGACGCGCGGGCGGCAGATCGTGGACGGCATCAATCCGGATGACCTTCAAGCAAGGAGACGGACCAACGCCGCCTGATGAGGCGGCTATCCGGCAACCGCAATGATAAGTTTCAATGGGGTTCGCAAGAGCTACCGTGTCAACGGCCACCGGAAAGTGGTCATCGATGACCTGACGCTCGACCTGCCGTCGGATCGCAATGTGGCGATCATCGGCCGGAATGGTGCGGGCAAGTCGACGCTCATGCGTCTGATCGCCGGGGCGGAGTTGCCGGACGAGGGGCGCATTATCCGCCGGGGCAAGGTCTCCTGGCCCTTGGGCTTCAGCGGCGGCTTCAACGGCGACATGACCGGGATCGAGAACGCCCGCTTCGTTGCCCGGATGTATGGCGAGGACACCGAGCGCGTCGTTGCGTATGTGGAGGATTTCGCGGAGCTTGGGGAGTCGATGTCCCTGCCGATCCGAACCTATTCAAGCGGCATGAAGGCCAGGATGGCTTTCGGGGTCAGCATGGCCATCGACTTTTCCTACTATCTGATCGACGAGGTGACCGCCGTCGGCGACGAACGCTTCAAGCGCAAATGCGCGGCGGTATTCGAGGAAAAGATCGAGAAGGCCCGGATCATCATGATTTCGCACAGTCTCGGCACGATCCGCCGGTTCTGCCAGAGCGCCTGTTTCATGGAAGGCGGTCACCTGCACTATTTCGAGGATATCGAAGACGCGATCGCCGCCCATCAACGGGTCCAGAACGAGTGATTCCCCCGAGGGAGCGATCGTCGACGGTGTTTGTGACGCGGCCCCGGTCATCCTCGCGGGAGGGGCATTCACGAAGGGAAGGAACGCTCCGCAGATATTGTTATTTTTATCGATCTAGAAGGGCTGAATCGGAAGATTGGGTTCGGAGTATTACAGTATCGTTTTCGCGCTTGCCTGTTTCCACCCCTCTCTTTCCAACAAAGCCGCCCATTGGGTTTGCTCGCTCTGGCCTGATGGGGTAAGCGGTTCACCGGGGTGCCCGGACGGCATTGGGAGCTCGGTTGCTTGAAGCGCGGAATCATTGACGGGGAACACAATGTTTGACGACAAGTCGATATTGATTACAGGCGGCACCGGATCTTTCGGAAAGAAATATACCGAGACGATCCTGTCCCGATACAAGCCGCGCCGGATCGTGATCTATTCTCGCGACGAGCTGAAGCAATATGAGATGGCGCAGAGCCACGACGATCCCGCGATGCGCTATTTCATCGGCGACGTGCGCGATCTCGGGCGCATTCGCCAGGCCATGCAGGGGATCGACTATGTCATTCACGCAGCCGCGCTGAAACATGTTCCCGTCGCCGAATACAACCCTATGGAGTGTATCAAGACCAACATTCATGGCGCGCAAAACGTCATCGAGGCGGCCATCGCGGAAGGGGTGTCCAAGGTCATTGCACTCTCGACGGACAAGGCTGCCAACCCGGTCAATCTCTACGGTGCCACCAAGCTGGCCTCCGACAAGCTGTTTGTCGCCGCCAACAACATGACGGGTGGCAAGGGGCCGATCTTCGGCGTCGTGCGCTATGGCAATGTGGTCGGGTCGCGCGGCTCCGTCGTGCCCTTGTTCAAGCGGTTGGTGCAAGAGGGCAAGACACCGCTCCCGGTGACCCACGAGGACATGACGCGCTTCTGGATTACCCTCCAGGAAGGCGTCGACTTCGTCCTGAAGAATTTCACCCGCATGTATGGCGGCGAGATCTTCGTGCCGAAGATCCCGTCGGTCCGCATTATGGATCTCGTCGAGGCTTACAGCGGCACGCGCGAAGCCAATGTCATCGGCATTCGTCCCGGCGAGAAGCTGCACGAGATCATGTGCCCGGCCGACGACAGCCACTTGACGCTGGAGTTCGCCGACCACTTCGTTCTGCGCCCGACGATCCAGTTCCACGATCTGAACAACGACTTCACCACCAACGCAATTGGCGAGATCGGCAATCCGGTCGAGACCGGATTCGAATATCATTCGGACTGTCATTGTTCTGCTAACACATTGCATTAAAACAGTTTTATGTCTGGTTTGGAAGGAATATCATGAGCGGTTTGGAATGATGCAGTCAGGATTTCTTGCTGTTCTGGCGCTTGTTTCCGGCTGATTTTGCCATCAGTTTTCGGCTCGCTGCCCGTGTGTAGGTGGCCGCCTGGCTCGGGTTGGTCCAGCCGAACATCGACATCAGCTCATGATCCGTTGCGCCGCCTTCTGCGACCTCTTCCGCTGCGGACTTCCTGAGCCCGTGCGCCGCGAGTTCGTGTAGTCCGGCTGCGTTGCATTTCTTGCGAAACCAGTTGCCAAAGCCGGACGAAGAGAAGGGGTGACCATAGCCGGTCACCAAATATGTATCCGTGCCCACAGGCGAGACATCGAGCACCGCCTGCAGCTCGGGCGAGAGCGCGATGTAGGCGATTTCCCCGGTCTTGGCGGTTGAAATCTGAATGGTGCCGTCGTCAACGTGTCCGGGCCCCAGACGCACGATATCCGAGCGGCGCAAGCCGGTGTGAAAGAGCAGCTCGAACGCGAGACGCTCCCGGGTGCCAAGCGGCCAGCGCGCGCGATACTGCCTGATATCGGCGGCCGTCCAGGGCCGAAAGCCGGCAGACTTGACCTTGATCTGATCGACGCCGGCCGTCGGGTCTTGCGTGACTTCATCCAGTTCGCGGATCGCCCATTTGAACAGGGCGCTCATGACCTTGAGGAAGTGGTTGGCCGCATGAGGCCGCTCTGCGCGGTCGTCCCGTCCCTGGCGGATCACGGCACTGGTGATGGCGTCAACCGGTTCGTGACCGACCTTGTCGGAGATCTTCGCCAGCATGTTGCTGCGGTAACGGCGGGTGGGCGGTGCCAGCGCGCGGAATGCATGGCTGGCCTGGTAGCGCGCGAAGAGCCAACCGATCGTGTTCTTCGAAAACCTGGACTTCGGCAGCTCGACACCCGCAAGCGCCGCCCGATACGCGGCCATGAACTCCGGCGAGCCGTATTTGCCGGGCAGGACAACGCGCTTGCCGTTGCCCTTTCTGAAATACCAGCGCGGCTTTCCATGGCGGTCCTTTTCCCGGACCATGTACATCTGCCGCTTCATCAGATGCGGATCTCGCGCGGCGCCGGCGGCAGGGTAACGGTGTCGGCGATGACGCGGACCGTTCCGTCCTTCGTGACCTCCACCGCGCCGATGGTCATGCCGGCCTTTCGGGCGCCTTCCACCGCGCGTTTGATCTCCGCCTGGGTTGCGGTGCTCATCGTGGGTTTCCTCCCTCGACATGGTCCGGTGTGTTGGCCCGTTCCATGGCCTTGACGTTGCGCCGGTTCCCGGTCATCCCGCGCCTCGCCCGTCAATGCCGTAGAGTGCGAGACGTGCGGCGAATTCCTCGGCCGCCTTGTCCGGTCCCCACGGCTTGATCCGGGTCTTCAGCGGCTCGGCGAGCTTTCCCCACGCGCCGGGCTTTTCGCTTTCGGCGCAGAGGTCGCGTACCTCGGTGGCCAGCAAGCGCGCGTCGAGCGCGTCGATCATGGGGCGGTAGGTCGCGGCTTCGTCCGGGTGGATGCCGGCGGCGGCGAAGATGGCGCTGTCGAGCCGTCTTTTTGCGACATGGATAAGCATCGAGACCGCCCCGGTCGCTCCGTTCGGATAGTCAAGGAAGGAGACCGCGCCGTTTGCGGTGTTCAGATAGTCAAGAAAGTCATTGGTCGGTGTGGTGATGTCTCCGATGAACGCTTCGTGCGCGTCGTGCAGCAATGCGAGCAGCCTGGCGACCGGGGGGCCGCTGGCGTTGTCATGGGCGAGGCACGAATGCTGGGCCACGACATAGAGACAGTTCGACGTCGCGGCGTCGTATCGCGCCAGACCCGACAGGGCGGACACGATATCCGGCCAATGGATGTCGTCGGCCGTCAGGTTTGCCAGGTCGACGATGCGCCCCGAGGCCATGTGTTTCCAGACCGGGGCGGGGCGGGTAACGGGTGCTTTTTGTGTGTCGAGGCTCGTGGTCATGGGCGATCCTGCAGTTCGGGGGCTGCCGACGGGGCGGGAGGAGAACCCCGCCGGCAGTGTGCCGCGCGCCGGATAAGGAGCCGCGCGCGAAGGTGTCTCAGAGCCAGCCGTAGCGGGCGAGGGTGACGGCGAGGATTCCCAATGCCGCACCAGTCGACATGGTGAGCGCCAGACAGGCGGCCAGGAGTGGCGGGGCGAGGGGGCTAGGGGCGTCGGGCATGGAGTCCTCCCATCGGGGTGATGAAAGGGAGTTTGCGGGACAAAAATGTCCCGGTCAATATTGAATTGATAAAATATGTCCCAATCAGATGCCGTCAGAACGTGTAGGTGGCGTAGCGAAGAAATCAAAAAGGCCGTTGTGCCTTTGCATCTCTGGCCAGACGCTATCTCAGATTGTGGCGAGCGGAGAAGGGAGGTAGCAGTATGAGTAAATTACGTATTTTTAAAAAGTGCCTTGGCTTGGCGTCGTCTGACCTAGACCTTGTTTTGCGGCTCGCTGGTCGACTCGAGCAGGGAGTTGACGACCGCTTCGACGGTCGCGGCTTGCGCAGGGGTGAGCGCAGCGATCTTTCTGGCCAGGTCATCAAGACGAGGATCGTCCGGGACGCCGTCGATAAGCGTCGATAGGGGGATATTGAGTTCCGCGCGAATTTTTAAAATGGAATCAAGCGACGGTTCGGCGCCATTTTTGAGTACATGTTTCATGTAACTCTCACTTTTTCCGATCCGTGCAGACAGACCGCGCATGGAAATTCCACGCTCAGCCATAATCGCCAATAATCGTTCGCGCCACGTAGTCATTCCGTAAAAATACCGGAACGCATCACTAATGCACGGGACGGAAATGTCCCGTTGACGACGGGACATATATGTCCCAATATGCGTGCCATGAATGATATTCGCCAAACCGTTGAGCAGTTCATGCTCAAAACCGGAATGTCCGCGCGGGCTCTAAGCGCAGCGGTGGGGCATCCGCACTGCGCACGACGAATTTTGGCAGGCCGTGATGTAAGAGCGAGTACTGCAAAGAAGCTCTCCGATTTCATTGCTGCCTACCCTGTTCAGGTTGACGATCGCGAGGACACCCCCTCATGATCTCACATCACCTGCAGGCTCATCTTCGCCCTCAAGAGTTCGCCAATCCGCGCCGCCCGGCTGACAAGCTGGATGCGCGCCACGTGTGCGGCGTGTCAGCCGGGCGGCGCGGGCATTGGTCATCTGCCGTGCAGAAGCTTGCGCACATGCGCAAGGTGTCCTTCCACCTTGTGATCGTCCGGATAGATGCGTCCGCCGGCTTCCTCAACGGCCATGACAAGATCCCGCGCGAAGCGGTCCCGGTCCGGGGCGGTCTCCGCCATCATGGTGATCAGGCCGTCCAGGATCACATTCTGTGCGATCACACGCTGCCGCAGCCATTCGAAATAATCGCGCTCCGTTTCGTTCATTTCCCTCACCTCCCTGAAGTTGCACAGGGAAGCTCAGCACAGCCGGGTTCGCGGCGGCAAGCGCGTCGATTAGCACCCGCCGGCGCAGCGCAGTGCGCAGTCTGTGCCGGCGCGGGGTTTCGGGCCGGTTTCCTTTCATCATGGGGCAAGTGTGCGCGGTCAGCGCCCGCGCGTCTTTTCCGCATGCCCGCGCAAATTGGGGAGATCCGGTTTCGTGTGGTCATGGCACGCGGCGGCGGTTTGCAGTGGGCGGGTGCGCCTGGCGCTGGTTCCGGCGCTCCCGGTCGGCGCCTTTGGCGGGAAGGCCGAACGTCTGCAGAAACCAGCGCTCAACCTCGTTGCGGCGCATCTCGATCATCTGCCCGAGGAATGCGTCTACCGGGTTCTGGGACGGGCGCGCATTGGCGGCCTTTTCCAGCGTTGCTTGCATCGGGATCAAGGCGTCAGCGGACTTCAGGGCTTTCGCCTTCCAGCGGTGCAGTGCGGCGATGCGTCCGTCCTGCGCGCGGTCCGCATCGCTCTCTATCAGCTCGGCCAGCAGATCCAGAAGCGCGCTCGAGTTTTGGGTTTGGGGCATCGTCCGTCCCGCTTCGTCAAGGTTGTTTCATCTACATCAACACAACCAGTTTTACGCCGTCCAGTGTGGTTTTTCCGGAGGTCCGCGCATGACGCTCCCGCGTCCAACCACTGATCACCAGCGCGCCGCGATCAAGGGGCTCGTGCGCCGGCAGGTGAAGGCCTGCGGCGGGCAGGAATCCGCCGCCACGATCACGCGCGTCGGACCGAAGACGCTGTCGGACTACGGCAACGCGCACACCGAGAAGTATCGCGACATCCAGATGCCGGTCGATGTGCTGATGGACCTGACGCTCGACGGCGGGCCGGTGGCGCTGATCGGCCTGTGCCGCATCGCCGGCGGAGCCTTTGTGCCGCTGCCCGATGCCTCGGCCGGCACAGCCTGGGCGATGGAAGTGGGCGAAGCGGTGCGCAAGGGCGGCGATGCCGCGGCGCGGATCTGCGCCGCGCTCGCCGATGACGGCGAGGTGAGCGCAGACGAGATCGCCGAGCACGCGATCATTGAACATCTGTCGGAAGCCATCGACGCGCTGGTGCGGCTGCGCAGCCATGCGGCGCAAGTGCTGGAGGAGGACACATGAGCGCGCGGGACCTGAACGAGGCGGCGCGGCTGATCGACGCCTGCGACCGCCACCTGGCGGCCCTGCGGGCTGCGCATCCGGGCGGTGTGCCGGTTGGTGACAAAGTCGCGCCCGCACCGCACGTGGCGCAACGGCTCGCCGACGCGGAAAGGGCCGGATCATGACCGCGCGTGTGCTGATCATGGATGCGGGGGCCTTGCAGTGCCGGCGTCCGCTTTGGGCGGGGATGGTGCCGCTGTCTGAAAAATTCGTCTGCGGCGCGCCGGTGCGCAAGGCCGGTGAAAGCTGGTGCGCAGACTGCCGCAAGCAGCTGTTCGACCCTTTGCCAATGCGCCGCGCGGACCGTAGCGCCAAGGGCGGGAGCGCGCCTCGCCCTGCTCGGGTGCCGCGGTTTCAGGCGATCCATTCCTCGAACTGGAGTGCGGGTTGATGGACGCGCGGCTGACGCCAGCCGAGCGGGCGCATATGCTCTGCGTGCTGCGGCTGTTCGTGTCCGTGCGGCTCGACAATCTCGCGCCGCGCGACGTGCCGCCGGTGGTCCGTGCCCTGGCGCGCGGGAGGTTCGTCTCAAATTCCGATCTCTGGCGCGTGGGCGCTTGGTGCGGGCTGTCGGAGCGCGAGCTTTACAGCGCTGCGCAGGTTGCGACCCGGCGCGACGGGAGGGTGGCGGCATGAGCGGTGGTCTTGCAAGCCTCGGCGACGGCCTGTCACGGGTGTTCCTGCGCGAAGTCATGCGCGAGCGGCGCATGTCGACCGCCGATCTGGCCGCGTGGCTTGGCTGCGACGAGGGCGAGATCTGGAACCTCTTCGCCCGCACAGATGGGGGCGGGTCATGAACCCCGACTATGCCCATCTGCTCGGCCGGCCGCTGGCGCTGGACTGGACGTTGTTCGGCCAATTTCTCAAGCGCGAGATCTGTGCGCGGGGCGCGACGCTGGAGGAGGTCGGTCGCGAGACGCGGCTGTCGCGCGCGACGGTGTCGCGGGCATCGACCGGTTATGCCGTCTCGCTCGAGGCGCTGATGAAGCTCTGCATCTGGGCCGACCTGAACCCCTTCGAATTGCTGCGGCCGGCCGATCGTCGGCCCGAGGAATACATCGGTGATCGGGCACAAAGGGGGTGTTTCACGTGACCATACCACTGAAACGCTTTGAAAATGTTCATGCTTTTTCCAAAGGGCTCTCGCTCGATGATCTGGCGCGTGATCTTGGCCGGGCGCGGGCGGCGCATGAACGCCGGCCGGACGATCAGCGCGCCTATGTGCGGTTTCTTGAGGCGGCGCTTGCGTTCGAGAAGGCGCGGGCGCGTGCCGAGACGCAGGATCTCGGCGCAAGGAACGCGCGGCTGCAGCGCAGCCTTGCGCTCGCCAAGTCCGAGCTGACGCGTCGCGTCGCGCAGGTCGAGACATTCGGCGATGCGCTGCGCGCGTCCAGGCCGCGACGGCGGGCGGCGGCGGTGCCCTGTGTCAGGGATCTGTTCCAGGGGGAGGCGGGGTGATGCCGGCCTATCGCAGCGCTGCCGAAGCTGAGGTTCGAGAGGTTGTTGTCGAGCATCTGCGCGCGTGTCGGCCCAGGGCCCGCATAATCCATGAAATCAACGTTTGTCAGGGCGGATGCCGTGTCGATGTCATGGCGGTGGATCGCGAGGAGATCGTTGCGGTCGAGATCAAGTCCGAGCGCGACAAGCTCGACAGGTTGCCGAACCAGATGGCCGCGATGAAGAGCGTTGCGCACCATTGCGTCGTCGCCCTGCACGAAAAGTTTCTTGTTGAGCGTGAGACCAATGTCCATGCCGCTCACTACGAGCGCGGCGGGGTGCACTACCGCGAGGGTCTGCCGGACGAGCCGTTGCGGCTCGACGGGGAGATCACTTGGGTGTTTCCGCAGCGCCAGCGCGCGCGGCGTGGCGCTTACGACTGGCTCGGGAAATGGTGGAGCCCTGATCCGGCGATTTGGATCCCGCTTCCAGATTCTGCGCTCGAAATGCTGTGGCGCGACGAACTTGCGGCGTTGTGCGCGGCGCAACGACTCTCGACCGATCGGCGTGCGACCCGCTCGAGCATGATGCGCAGCCTGCGCTGGATGTGCTCCGGCAAGGACCTGACGCGTGGGATCTGCTCTGCGCTGCGGGCGCGGGACTGTATCGAGGCCGATCCTCCGATCCGCGAAGAAGAGAGGGTAGCGTGATGCCGGAAATCATTGACCCACTTGGAAACGGGCGCTGCCGCATCTATCTGGGCGACGTGTTCGACCGGCTCGCGGACATGGATCAGGACAGCGTTGATTGTGTCGTAACTTCGCCGCCGTACTGGGGCCTGCGCGATTACGGCGTGGACGGGCAAATCGGGCTGGAGCCAACGCTGGCCGAGCATCTGGCCATCATGGTGCGGGTGTTCGAGGCGGTGCGGCGGGTTCTGAAACCAACCGGCACGCTGTGGCTCAACTACGGCGACTGCTACGCCACCGCGCCGAACGGGCGCTCGGCGGCTGACTATAAGGCGAATGATCGCGACGACCGGACGTTCCGCGACAAGCCGTTCTCGACCGTCGGCGGGACGCTCAAGCCCAAGGATCTCTGCATGATCCCGAACCGGCTCGCCATCGCGCTTCAGGATGCCGGCTGGTGGGTGCGATCCGAGATTGTTTGGGGCAAGTCGAACCCCATGCCAGACAGTTCCGGAACGGCGCGGCCCGCGACGGCGCACGAAAAGATTTTCCTCCTGACCAAGAGCGGCGACGGCGACGTCTGGCGCGCCCGTGATACCGGCGAGATCAGTTATTGCCCGGATCTCTCTGAACGCTGCGCACTGATCACCGACGCGGCGCGCGATGGCGCGCGGTGGTTGCGGCTCGGCGCCTACTACGATGCTGCGGCAGTGCGGGTGAGCCGTGCCGGTGACGAGGACGCGGCGACCTATCGCGGCGGCTCCTATGTTGGCGGCGCTCCCGGTGGGCGACGGGTCGTCGGCAACAAGTGCGTGGGCAAACAGCGCGGGCATTCCCGTCGTCACGACGGGTTCAACGGTCGATGGGACGCCATGTCCAAGGCGGAGCAGACGGTCGGCGGGCGCCTGCTGCGCAGTTACGAGGACGCGCCTGAGACCTTAGATCCGAGGGTCGCGGACCTGACTGTCTGGCGGATGGCAACAAAGCCTTTCTCCGACGCTCATTTCGCGACCTTTCCTGCGGAACTCGCGAAACGCTGCATTCAGGCGGGGTGCCCACCGGGCGGGCTTGTGCTCGATCCGTTCGGCGGGGCCGGCACGACGGCGCTCGTGGCGTTGCGGCTTGGACGGCGCGCGGGGCTGATCGAGCTAAATCCCGACTACGCCAACATGGCCGGGGAGCGGATCCGCCGGGACTGGATGGGGCCGGATGAGCGGCGGCGGGCCATAGCGTCCGCAATGGGCGGCATCGATGCCGGGCCGCTGTTTGGAAGGGCTGGGACGTGAGGGCGCTTCGGGTTCTGATCGGCTGCGAGAAGTTCGGGCGGATGCGCCGGGCGTTCGCCGCGCGCGGGCACGATGTGTGGTCCTGCGATCTTGAGCCTGCCGAAGACGGCAGCAACCGGCATATCCGCTGTGACATTCGAGACATCCTGGGCGATGGCTGGGATCTGCTCGCAGTGATGCATCCACCCTGCACACGACTGTGCCGGTCCGGGCGGCGCTGGATGAGCGGGCCGGGCAAGTGGACCCCGCCCAAGAAACTCCCCAGGGGCCGCACGGTCGAGGATCTGCGCGCGGAATTCGACGACGCCGTCGATTTGTTTGTCGCGTGCTGGCGCGCGCCGATCGAGCGGGTCGCGCTTGAAAACCCGGTGATGAACGATCTTGCGACGGACCGCATGCCGGCGGATCTGCCGCCGCCGCATCTGGTGCAGCCGTTCTGGTTCGGAGATCCAGTCTACAAATCGACGGGCTGGTATTTGCGTGGTTTGCCGGAGCTGCGCCCGACGACGCGCCTGAGCGAACCGGTGCGCGGCTCCGACGAATGGAAACGCTGGAACGTGATACACCGAATGCCGCCGGGGCCGGAACGGGCGCGGCTGCGTGCAAGATCCTTCCCGGGCATGTGCAGCGCTGCGGCTGAGCAATGGGGCGATGCGGCGCGCATGGAGGTGGCGGCGTGACCGCGCCCGTCATCGTTTCACCAGCCGATCCCGCGAAGATCGCGGCCGTTTTGCAGGCCAAGCGCGCCCGCGAGGCGGCCAAGGCGCTGCGGGTCGTGCAGCGGCGGTTGATGCACGGGCGCGGGCTTTCGGCGACGCACAGGGTGATTGCCTGCCGCGCGCCAGCGGAAGCGCCGCCGGCGCCGGATGGGCTTGTTCCTGTCACGCAAGAGGTGACCATTGTCGATGTCGAGGATCTGATCTGCGAGGTCGCAGCCCGGTGCGGGCTGACGCGGGCCCAGGTGGTGGCCGGCTCGCGGGTTCCGGAAATCGTTGATGCGCGCCACGAAATCTGGTGGCGGCTCCACCATGAATATGGGCTGTCCTATTCGCGTATCGGGCGCGTTTTCAACCGCGATCACACTACGATCCGGCACGGCGTGGATCGTTGGCGGACGCGGATACGGCGCGCGGATCCGCGATCCGCAATCCGTATCGACGCGTTTCTGGACGCCGTGCTTTCGGAAAGCAACTGCACGCGCGAGGCGCTCGCTAGCGGTGCGCGCGGGGCGCAAGCGCGCCGGGCGCGCCGGGTGGCGATAGAGGCCTTGACCGATCGAATAGGGCTGTCGGCGGCTGAAGTCGGCAAGGTGCTGGGAATGACGCGAGACGCGGTTCTTCAGCGGTTGTCGTGCTGGCGCCGCGCGGACGGGGAGAGCGCGGGATGAGCCATGAGGCCACCACGTGGGCGATCCGGCAGCGCGGTCTGCCGCCGGCGGCAAAGCTCGTCCTGTGGCACCTGTGCGACCGCTATCACCCGGACCATGGCTGCTTCCCCCGTCAGGACACGCTCGCGGAGGACTGCGAAATGTCGCGCTCCAGCATCAACAATCACCTCAACGTGCTTGAAGAGCGCGGGCTGATCCGCCGTATCGCGGAGAGGGATGCGCGCACGAAAAAGCAGCGGGTCACACGGTACCGATTTGCGTTCGAAGAGGGGTTCGCGGAGGTTGGTGACAGGGAAAATCCGTGTCCAGATATTGGACACGGCGGCGGCGGTCCGGCGGCGAGCCGTGTCCAAAATTCGGGGCGAGCCGTGTCCAACTGTTTGGACACTACTGGTGAACCCTTAATTGAACCCGTAACTACCCCCCAAAGCCCCCCAGCCGAAATCGAGCCGCAGGGAGCTGGTGGGATCGCTTCGGTAACGACACGGTCGCTTGGGACCGGATCGACCGATCGGGAGCAAGGCGAGGCAAGCGCGGGTGAACCGGGCGACGACGGCGACGGGGCTCGGGAAGGGGAACGCGGGTCGGACGCCGGAACGGATCGCAGCGCCGCGGCGCGAAAGGCGGCGGAAACCAGGACGTTCGACAAGCTGGTGCGCGAATGGCCGGGCGGTGCCAGCGAAAGCCAGAAACGGATCCGGGTAGCCTGGGACGCGCTGTCTGCGCAGGAAAAGCGCGACGCGGCGGAGCGGGCGGAAACCTATCGACGCGATGCGACGAAGGCAGGACACAAACGGCCTCGGCTTGGAGCCTATCTGGCCGAGCGGCGGTTCGCTCATGTTCGCGCTCCGGTGCGCCGGACGGCGGCGGAAGATGGCGGTCCGCCAGCGAACCGTCTAAAGGCCGAAGTCGTCGAGGCGTTTCTGGCTCATGAAGCGGCGCGCGAGGTGTTGGCGCTGGCGGCGCGCGACGGGCTGGTGTCGTCGTTGGCGGATGACGTGGCGAAATGGCACCGGCTGACGTCGGTTGCCCGCTACCGCGAAAAGCGTGGCGAATGGATCGCCACCAGGGAGAGAGTTCAGCAACCCCTCGACGATGATAGCCAGGTCAACATAGCGCTGCGGACACTCGCCCGATCTTTCGAGCAAAAGGCCGCGAAATGGCAGGCCTTCGCCGATGGCGTGCTGGGGTGGTCGGCGCGCGACGGACCAGGAGGCGAGAGGGAGACCGGTGTGGCGAAGCGGGCGAACGGCTGAGGGCAAATGCGCAAGACAATCGACATCGAGAAACTGGTGACCTGGGCCTATCGCGATGAACTGCCGAAGGCCGTCGGCGGTAGCGGGGGCATCGCGTCAATACGGAGCGGGTACGAGTCGATCACGCAATACGGCGAGCTCCTGACGATGATCGATCGTACGAACGTCTATGGCATGGTGCCGGCGTTTGCCGCGGATGACGACGGGCCGCACGCGGATGCGGTGACCGTGCACCGGGCTGTGGTCGCGCTGGACGGGTTCGACCTGGATCTGCCCGACGACTGGACGCCGATGCAGGAACTCGGGCAGTTCGGCGATCTCGGCGTGCAGGCCGTGGCGGTGGCGCTTGACCGGCTGACACGGGTCACCGGCGACGGGCGGCGGGTGTTGCGGCGCGGGCCAGGCGCGTTGGTGCGTCATCACGCGATCATGGGTGGTTGTCCAGACTGGCACGGCGAAGTGCCGGAAATGTGCGAGGTGCGCGGGCCGAACGGCGGGCCGCTGTGGTTCCGCCGCAAGGTCGAGCGGTATGACGATGCGTTCGGAAATCCGGTCGAGCACGCCTATGAGGATGCTGACGGTTGGGACGTCAAGCGCAAGGTCGCCAAGCGCGGTGCCTATCGCAAGTACCGGCTGGTGCCGGACCCGGTACCGGCGCTGGTGGCGCGGGCGGAATATGAGGTCTGGCATGCGGCGCTTGCCGTGCTGGTGGAAGATCTGGCGGGTGTTCTGGAGGCGCATGAGGTGCGTGACACGGTCCGCCCCGCGCGTCCATGGGAACCGCATGACGCCCGCGCCTCGCGCATCCTGAAGGCGGTCTCGCTCGAAAATTGTTGACCGGAACATTTGGTTTGACATACAACATGCATGGACAAGAGTGACAGAACCCCGGCTCCGCCAGCGACCGGGGTTTTTTCGTGTCGAACGAATTTAGGGACCGTATCGCGTCCAAACACAATACTGGCGGACTTAGCGTTTGGGTCCGCCAGTCTGACGGCGAATCTAAAGCCGCAACAAACGCAACAGTCTTGGCGCAACACCGGGCGCCAAACTCAACACATCCGCAACACCGAGGCAATTGACGATGGCAACGCAGACCGTGCCAGCAGACGATCGTGCTGTGTCGGCTGCGGAGTTCGCGCGTCTGCGCGGGGTGCATCGCAGCCAGGTCACACGGTACGTGAAGGACGGCAAGATCAGCGGCGAGGCGTTGGTGCCATCGGATCGCGGCGTGAAGATCCGGGTGGATCTCGCGATGGCGCAGCTGCGCGAGCGGCTCGACATCGGACAGCAGATCGGAAACGGCATTGACGCGCGAACCTCGATCGTCCCGGACGAGATGCGTGGATCGTCGGCATCGAGATCCGAGGGCTCGCTGTTTGCGGAAGCAGACGACCAGGCGGGATCGGCTAAAGCGGGCGAGCGCGACATGTCGGTCGAGGCGCAGATCAAACGCGAGCGGTTGCGCAGTGCGCAGTTCGCGAACCGCAAGGCGGCCGAAGAGGAAGAGGCGCGCAAGGGGCGCCTCATGGAAACCGAGGCGGCGCAGGCGAGGATGGCAGGGCTTGTCTCCCAGACGCTTCAGGCGTTCGAGGGCGGTCTGGCGGACATGGCGACATCGATCGGCGAACGGTTCGAGATCCCGCAGCGCGACGTGCTTCACCTCCTGAAGGGCGAGTTTCGCAAAGTGTGCGCGGCGGCGGCCGAACGTGCACGCAAGAAACTCAGGGAAACCCCGGCCACGGTCG
>PARB01000056.1 GCA_002709505.1 Paracoccaceae bacterium
CGCGCCATGCGGATTTCCGCCGGCGTCTCGAAGGAGGGGCCGGAAAACCACATGTAGACGCCCTCGCCCACCGTGATGCCGGCGTCTTTCGCAAGGGCCGCAAGCCGGGCGCGCAGCTTCGGGTCATAGGCCGCGCTCATGTCGAGAAAGCGCGCCTCGCTTTCCTCGCCGATCAGGGGATTGAGGCCGGACCAGTTGATGTGGTCGGAAATCAGCATCGGCGTTCCGGGCGCAAGATCCTCGCGGAGACTGCCTGCGGCATTGGTGAGGAGCAGCGTGTCGCAGCCAAGCTCCTTCAGCATCTCCAGCGGCGTGCGCATCACGTCCGCCTTGCCGCTCTCGTAGTAATGCGCGCGCCCCGACAGGACGACGACGGGAACGCCGGAGAGCGTTCCGGCCACGATCTCGCTGCCATGCGAGGAGACCGAGGACACCGGAAAACCGGTCAGCCGCGCATAGGGAAGGCGCACGGCGTCCTCGATCTCCTCGGCCAGTGCGCCAAGACCGGATCCCAGCACCATGCCGAGACGGTAGGTGCCCGGGCGCGCGGCCCGGACCTGTTCGGCGCATTCGCGTCCATAGCCGCTCATGAAGACGCGTCCTTTCGTTCATGCAGTTCGAATTTCGCCGGCAGCAACTCGTCGAGACGGAAGGTCCGGCGCAAGGTGGTGGCATTGCAGATATGCACCGGCGTGTCATCGCCCGCGAACTCGGCGAGCCGCTGACGGCAGCCGCCGCAGGGTGTGCAGAGCGCGGCATCGGCCGTCACGACCACCTCCACCACCCGGCGGCCGCCGGCGGCGACCATGGCGCCCAGCGCCGTCGTCTCGGCGCACCACCCTTCCGGGAAGCTGGCGTTCTCGACATTGCAGCCGGCGAAGATCCGCCCGTCATCGGTCAGAACCGCCGCGCCGACGGCAAAGCCGGAATAGCCGGCATAGGCATTGTCGCGCGCGGCCCGGGCGGCGGCGAAGAGATCGTCGAAACGGCTCATGAGCGTTCCTTGACATAGGCCGTTCCGCCGGCCTTGGGCGGGACGGCGCGGCCGATGAAACCGGCCAGCAGCACCACGGTCAGGATATAGGGGAGCGCCTGGATCGCCTGCACCGGCACCTCGCCGATGCCCGGCACCTGCTGGCCCTGCAGGCGGATCGCCACCGCATCGAGGAAACCGAAGAGCAGACAGGCGAACATCACAGGCACCGGCTTCCACTTGGCGAAGATCAGCGCGGCGAGCGCAATGAAGCCCTTGCCCGCGGTCATGTCCTTGATGAAGCCGGCCGATTGCGCCACCGACAGATAGGCGCCGGCGATGCCGCAGAGAATGCCGGTGCAGATCACCGCGCGGTAGCGCAGCCAGGTGACGGAGATGCCGGCCGTGTCGACGGCGGCCGGGTTTTCGCCGACGGCGCGCAGGCGCAGGCCGAAGCGGGTGCGAAACAGCACCCACCAGGTGAAGGGCACGGCGAGAAACGCGATGTAGACCAGGATGTTGTGGCCGGACAGAAGCTCGGAATAGATCCCGCCGATCACCGGAACCTCGCGCAAGGCATCGGCGAAGGGCAAGACCAGTGTTTCGAAGCGCGCATCGCCGGTGACCGGCGGCGTACGCCCGCCCTGGCGGAACCAGTCCTGGCCGAGCAGCGCCGTCAAGCCGATGGCGAGGAAGTTGATCGCCACGCCGGAGACGATCTGGTTGCCGCGATTGGTGATGCAGGCGAAGCCGTGCACCAGCGCAAGCGCGATGGAGACGGCAATGCCAGCTCCCAGGCCGATCCAGGCGGAGCCGGTAACGGCGGCGGCGGCGCCGGCGGCAAAGGCCGCGCCCAGCATCTTGCCCTCCAGGCCGATGTCGAAGACGCCGGAGCGCTCCGAGTAAAGTCCGGCAAGGGCGGCCAGCAGCAGCGGCGTGGAGAGCCGCACCGTGCTGTCGAGAATGAGGATCAGCGTGTCGAACATTGTGCGGTGCTCCTCAGGCCGGTCGCGTGGCCGGCGCGGACAGCACACCGAACAGCTTGATGAGGGCGGGGCGGAACATGTGCTCCAGCGCGCCGGCGAAGAGAATCACAAGCGCCTGGATCACCACGATCATGTCGCGGGTGATCGCCGGCATCTCGAAGGCAAGCTCGGCGCCGCCCTGGTAGAGCATACCGAACAGCAGCGCGGCAAAGAGAATGCCGAGCGGATGCGAGCGGCCCATCAGCGCCACGGCAATGCCGACGAAACCGTAGCCGGAAACGAACTCGATCAGCAGTCGGTGCTGCGACCCCATGATCTCGTTGACCGCCATCATGCCGGCCATGGCGCCGGAAATCAGCATGGTGATGACGGTGATGCGCACAGGCGAGATGCCGGCGTAGACCGCCGCCGTCTGGTTGGCGCCGAAGGTGCGGATCTCATAGCCGAGCTTGGTGCGCCAGATCAGCACCCAGGTGAAGACGCAGGCGATGAGCGCCAGCACGAAGGAGAGATTGGCCGGCGCGGAGCCGAAATCGACGCCGGGCAGGATGGTATCCAGCAACGGAAGCCGTCCGCCGTCCTCGAAGGTGCGGGTTTCGGGCTGCATCGAGCCTTCCTTCGCCATCACGTTGACGAGCAGATAGACCATCAGCGACGCGGCGATGAAGTTGAACATGATGGTGGTGATGACGACATGGCTGCCGCGCTTGGCCTGCAACACGGCCGGAATATAGGCCCAGGCCGCGCCGAAGGCGGCGGCCCCCGCGACGGCAAAGGGCAAGGTCACCCACCAGGGCACGAAGCGGTCGAGCGCCAGACAGGCGAAGGCGACGCCGAGCCCGCCGATATAGGCCTGCCCCTCGCCGCCGATGTTGAAGAGGCTCGCATGAAAGGCCACCGCCACGGCAAGGCCGGTGAAGATGAAATTGGTGGCGTAGAACAGCGTGAAGCCGATGCCCTCGTTCCAGCCGAAGGCGCCCCACACCAGAATGCGCACCGCATCGATCGGGTTCTCGCCGATCGCCAGCACCACCAGGCCGGAGACGAAGAAGGCCGCCGCCACGTTGATCGCCGGCATGAGAATGTAATCCGCCCAGCGCGGCATCTGACCCGCCGTCATTCCGCCGCCTCCTGCGTCGCACCCGCCATGAGAAGCCCCAGTTCGCTTTCCGCCGTCTCCGGCGCGCGTTCGCCCACCACCCGGCCGTCGAACATGACAAGCACCCGGTCGGCGAGCGCGCGCACCTCGTCGAGTTCGACGGAGACGAGCAGCACCGCCTTGCCGGCGTCGCGCAGCGCGACGAGCCGCTTGTGGATGAACTCGATGGCGCCGATGTCGACGCCGCGCGTCGGCTGGCCGACGAGAAGCACGGCCGGATCGCGCTCGATCTCGCGCGCCAGCACAATCTTCTGCTGATTGCCGCCGGAGAAATTGGCCGTCTTCAGCGCGCAGTCGGGCGGGCGGATGTCGTATTTCTCGATGCCCGCGCGCGCGGTGGCGCGGATGGCGTCGAGATCGAGGAAGGCGCCGCGACCGCAGGCGGGATCGCGATGATAGCCGAGGATGGCGTTTTCATATTCGTGGAAGCGCGTCACCAGCCCCATCCGGTGCCGGTCCTCCGGCACATGGGCAAGACCGTAGCTCCGGATTTCCGCCGGATCGCGCCGCGCGGCGGCAAGGTCGATGCGCGTGCCGTCGATGGTGACGACCCCTGAGCGCGCCGGGCGGATGCCGGCAATCGCCTCCAGCAGTTCCGACTGGCCGTTGCCGGAGACGCCGGCAATTCCGACGATCTCGCCGGCGCGCACCTCAAACGACACGTCCTTGACCACGTCGACGCCGCGCGCATCGCGCACGTTCAGCCCCTCGACGCTCAGGAACGGGGCGCCCGGTTGCGCCGGGGTCTTTTCCACGTCCAGCAGGACCCGGCGCCCGACCATCAGTTCGGCCAGTTCGCCCATGGAGGTCTTCGACGTCTCGCGGGTTGCGACCATCTCGCCGCGCCGCATGACCGAGACCTCGTCGGTCACGGCCATGATCTCGCGCAGCTTGTGGGTGATCAAGAGGACCGTCTTGCCCTCGTCGCGCAGCACCCGGAGGATGCGGAAGAGATGATCGGCCTCCGGCGGGGTCAGCACGCCGGTCGGCTCGTCGAGAATGAGAATGTCGGCGCCGCGAAACAGCGCCTTGAGGATTTCCACCCGCTGCTGCAGCCCGACCGGCAGATCGCCGGTGATCGCGTCCGGGTCGACCTTGAGGTCGTAATCCGCCGCCAGCCGCTTCAGCTCCGCACGCGCGCGCCCGATCCCCTTGGACAGCCGTGCGCCGCCTTCCGCTCCGAGAATGACATTTTCCAGCACGGTGAAATTCTCCACCAGCATAAAATGCTGGTGCACCATGCCGATGCCGAGCGCGATCGCCGCCTGGCTGGAAGCGATCGTCACCGTCTTGCCATCGATGCGGATCTCGCCCCCGTCGGCATGGTAGAAACCGTAGAGGATCGACATCAGCGTCGATTTGCCGGCGCCGTTTTCCCCGACGATGCCGTGGATCGAGCCCTTCTTGACCTTGAGGTTGATGTCCTTGTTGGCCTGAACCGCACCGAACCGCTTGTCGATGCCCTCCAGTTCGATGGCAAGTTGCTCGCTCACAGCGGACACTCCCCGTCGCGCATGGTGTCATGCACCGAAATGCGCCCGTCCGCGATGCCGGCCTGCGCGTCGCGCGCCGCGGCTTCCATCGCGGGGGTGACCAGCGCACGGTTGTCGGCATCCAGCACCCAGTCCATGCCGCCTTCCTTTAGACCCAGTTCCTGAACACCCGGCGTCCAGCGACCGTCGCGCACATCCATGAAGTTGTTGAAGACGGCGGTGTCGATGCGCTTGCGGATCGAGGTCAGCACCCGTCCCGGGTGCAGGCCGTTCTGGTTGCTGTCGGTGCCGATCCCAAGCTTGCCGGCATCCGCCACCGCCTGCAGCACGCCGATGCCGGTGCCGCCGGCCGCCTGAATGATGACATCCGCGCCGCGCGCGATCTGACTGCGCGCCAGCTCCGCCCCGCGCGCGGGATCGGCGAAGGCCGCCGGCGTATCGCCGGCCATGTTGAAGATCACCCGCACATCGGCGGAGACGGACGCCGCGCCCTCGCGGTAGCCGCAAAGAAACCGGCGGATGATCGGAATATCCATGCCGCCGACGAAGCCGATGGTGCCGGTCTTGGACGCCATCGCCGCCAGCAGGCCGGCGATATAGGCGCCCTCATGCTCGCGAAAGACGACGGAGCGCACATTGGGCGCATCGACCACCATGTCGACGATGGCGAAATTGGCATTCGGGAAATCGGCGGCGGCACCCGACACGGCAGAGGCCTGGTTGAAGCCGATGGCGACGATCGGGTCGGCGCCGCGCCTTGCGAAATTGCGGAGAGCCTGCAGGCTCTCCGCGTCGCGGGCAATCTCGAAGTCGCGGTAGCTGTCGCCGGTCTCCGAGGCATAGCGCTCCGCGCCGCGGTAGGCCGCCTCGTTGAAGGATCCGTCGAACTTGCCGCCGACGGAATAGACAAGCGCCGGCTCGGCAAGAAGACCACCGCTCGCAGCGAGAAGCATCGCCGCGCCGCCAATGCAGCTTTTCCAAGTCAAAAGGGTCATCGTCGGTCCACCCCGGCTTGCCTGCGCGTTGCGGCCGCCCCGAAAACCGGGACGGCCGTTTTCGTCACGTTTCTTCGATCAGAACGGGCAGCTCTTGGTGGCCATGTAGTCATGCACCTCGATCTTGCCGGAGATGATGTCGGCGCGCGCCTGGGCGACCGCTTCCTTCATCTCGTCGGTGATCAGCGCCTCGTTGTGCTCGTCGAGCGCCCAGTCGACGCCGCCTTCCTCAAGCCCGAGCGTGTAGAAGCCGGAAGTCCAGTTGCCGTCGCGCGCGTCCTTGAAGGCGGTTTCCACCGCCACGTCGACGCGCTTCAGCATGGAGGTGAGCACCTGGCCCGGATGCAGGGCATTCTGGTTGCTGTCGACGCCGATGCCGAGCTTGCCGGCATCCGCCACCGCCTGCAGCACGCCGAGGCCGGTGCCGCCGGCCGCGTGGTAGATCACGTCGGCGCCGCGATCCATCTGCGACTGGGCCAGCTCGCCGCCCTTGACCGGATCGTTCCAGGCGGCACCCGTCGTGCCGGTCATGTTCTGGAAGACCTCGGCATCGGCATTGGTCTCGAGCACGCCCTGCTTGTAGCCGCAGGCGAACTTCTGGATCAGCGGGATGTCCATGCCGCCGACGAAACCGACCTTGCCGGTTTCCGACGCCATCGCGGCGAGCTTGCCGACGATGTAGGAGCCTTCCTGTTCCTTGAAGAGAATGGAGCGCACATTCGGCAGCTCGACGACCATGTCGACGATGGCGAACTTCGTGTCCGGGAACTCCTTGGCGACCTTTTCCAGCGCATTGGCGTGGGAAAAGCCGATGGCGACCACCGGATTGGCGCCGCGACGGGCGAAGTTCCTGAGCGCCTGCTCGCGCTGGCTGTCGTTCTGGATCTCGAAGTCGCGATACTCGATGCCGGTCTCCGCCTTGAAGCGCTCCGCGCCCGTATAGGCGGCCTCGTTGAACGACTTGTCGAACTTGCCGCCCAGGTCATAGACCACCGCCGGCGCGAACTCTTCCGCCATCGCCGTGCCGGAAAGAAGCGCCGCCGCCGCGACGCCGAGAATGTAGCGTTTCATCACCTGCAAAACCTCCACCTGTTCCCCGCAGCCGGCCTCATGCCGAGCGGGCCTGTTGTGCGCCCTTTGCCGACACCAGGGCGCGCCCCAGGCTTTCGTCGACAATCAGGTCCGTTATCAGCCCCGCGCGCAGTGCCGCGCGCGTCGCTTCAAGCTTGCCAAGGCCGCCCGACAGCGCGACGACGCGCGACCCGCGCACCGCCTCGAACGGCAGGCCAACCGCCTTTTCACCCAGTTTCGCGCCGACCAGCCGGCCGTCGCGCCCGATAAACCGCCCCATCAGATCGCAGACCGCACCCGACGCGATCAGGTCGCGCTGCTCGTCGCGCGAGATCAGGTCGCGGCGAATGAGATGGCCGTCGTCCTCCACCGAGCCGATGCCGATGACGAAGAGATCAGAGGAGCGCGCGCGCTCCAGGAGCGCCTGGACGCTGCGCTGGCCCAGGAACATGTCGCGCTCGGTGGCGCTTTCCGCCAGATAGGGAACGGGCAGATAGAAGCCCTCCCCGCCGGTGCGCTCGGCCAGTTGCTGCACGACATCGAAGGGATTGGCCGAGAGCTTGCGGGTCAGCGATCCGGAGATCGAAACGATCCTGAGATCGGGCCGCTGCACGCGCGGCATCCGCTCCACCGTCGCCTTCAGCGTGCGGCCCATGCCGACGCCAAGCTGCGAGATGCCGGATCCGGAAATGAGATTGGCGAGATGCGGGCCGGCCAGGGCTGCGATCGCACGGATGTCGCTGTCTTCGGGAACATCGCCGCCGGCGCCGATGTCCGGCGCGATCAGGCAGGACGACAGTCCCCATTCGGTGATCAGCGCCGCCTCGATCTCCAGACAGTCCGCCGGCCGGCCGGCGATCTGGAACCGCACCAGCCCGGTGCGCTGCGCATGGGCGATCAGTCTGTGAACCTTGGCGTTAGAAATGCCGAGACGGGTCGCGATTTCGCCCTGGGTGGCGCCACCGACAAACGACATCCATGCCGCGCGAATGGCCATATCCGTGGTCCAGTCGCCCTGTTGCATGGCCACACCCCTCCCTCGCCGCCTGCCCCGAATTGACATTGTGTCCCGGACGCTCGTTTTCTGGCGCCGATCCGGAGTGCTCGCTAGCCGAAAAAATATTCAGCACTTGCGATTTCTTTCAAACAGACTGCATGACGGCTTCTGCAAGGTCAAGCGCGTTGTCTGTGCAATTGCGGGCGGCAAAGCGCAGCTGGGAGCAGGCCGCCCGCGCCTGTTCGGCAGGCATGAAATGCCCGAAGACACGGCAATTCCTGCCGAGCGTTTCGCCTTTTGCAAGAGCGGACGCCGCGGACCGTCCGGCCGGGCCGCGCATCGCTGCGCGCGCGCCACTGTCGCACGGCGGTTCTTCCAGTGCCCTCCCGCTCGGGCTTTGCCATTGACGTAACGGCAATTTCCGCCGCCATCCGTCATCCGCAGGGGAAACGAACGGCCGGATCGAGGGCGTTTCGGCCAGCCGATGGCACGACACTTGCGTCGCACACTTTCAGGTGTCCGATTGTCGCGACCGCGCACCCCATCGCTCCCGCGCCTTTGCCGGGAGCGGCGCGACCACGGCAGGAGAAGACAGACCGGGAGGGGCATTCGGGAGACGGCGTCAGAACAGGCGGGAGCTTGTCACATCGGTTGAAGGAGAATTCGACCATGCGCGTTTCAGTTCACCCCTCTCCGGCAAGGGACGCCGCCCTTGTCCTCCTCCGCGGCGCGCTGGTCGCGCTGTTCGCTGCATCGCTCGGCCTTGCCGTCACGCTGCGCAACGCCGATGCACAGACCCTTGGATATGGATACGATCCGGGCGCCGAAGTCGATGTCGAGCTGGTGCTCGCCGTCGACATCTCGCAGTCGATGGACACCGAGGAACAGGAAATCCAGCGCGCCGGTTATGTCGCGGCGCTGACCTCGCGCGAGGTGCTCGACGCGATCCGCTACGGCCCGACCGGGCGCATCGCCGTTTCCTACATGGAATGGGGCGGCGCGGGCGAGCAGTTCATCGTCGCCGACTGGTCGGTGATCAGCGATGCCGCCACCGCCGCCGCCTTTGCCGCCAAGGTCGCCGAAGCGCCGCTGAACCAGCGCCGGCGCACCTCCATCGCCTCCGCGCTGGAACATGCGGTGGCGATGGTCGAGGGCAACCGCTTTCAGGGCCTGCGCAAGGTCATCGACATTTCCGGCGACGGCCCCAACAACCAGGGCGGCGCCGTCACCCTCTACCGCGACCGCGCGATCGCTGCCGGCATCACCATCAACGGCCTGCCCCTGATGCTGAAAAACAACGAGACGGCGTGGCAGGCGATGCTGAACATCGATCGCTACTATGAGGACTGCGTGATCGGCGGGCCGGGACATTTCTTCGTGCCCGTGCACTCCAAGGCACAATTCGCCGATGCCATCCGCATGAAGCTCGTGCTCGAGATCGCCGGGCTGGTGCCCGAAAAACCGCTGGTGATGCAGGCCAGCGCACGCAAGCCGGTCAACTGCGGGCTGTACGATTGACGGCGCCCCGGCCTGCGGGGGCGATCCCCTTTCGGAGCGTCTCCGCACGGCCAGACGGGTTCCAACGGACGGCGGAAACGGGTAAACGGAACGTCGGCGTTTGCCGCGCCCTCCGCGTGAACACAGGACCCAGCCGTGACCGGATCGCTTCCCGACATCCTGCCCCGTTCAGACCTGCCGCGTCCCGCGCTCGCGCTGATCGCGCATGATGCCAAGAAGGACGACATGGTCGCCTTCGCGAGCGCGCATCTCGACAAGCTCGCCGCCTACACGCTGGTTGCCACAGGCACCACCGGCGGGCGCATCGCCGATGCCTGTCCGGCTCTGGAGATCCTGCGGCTGAAGAGCGGCCCGCTCGGCGGCGACCAGCAGATCGGCGCGATGATCGCGGAAGGCCGGCTCAACGGACTGATCTTCTTCGTCGACCCGCTGTCGCCAATGCCCCATGACGTCGACGTCAAGGCGCTGATGCGCCTTGCTGTGGTCTACAATATTCCCATGGCGCTCAATCCGGCGACGGCGGAAATCCTGCTGCGCTCGGCGCGGCTTGCCGGACTGTCGACCACATCGAAGACACCGGAAATCCCGCGCGGAACGCCATGACCTCAAGCCCGATTCCGCACGCGGCCTTTCCGTTTCCCGTCCTGGTCGCCGACATCGGCGGCACCAACGCCCGTTTTGCGCTTGTCGCCGCCCCCGACGCGCCGACCGGCGCGGCCGCGCGCGTGCCGACCGCGGATCACCCCGGCTTTTTCGAGGCGGCGCGGGCGGCACTGCCGCTGGAGGGCGCGACGCGCCCGCGCTCGGCGGTGCTCGCTGTCGCCGGACCGGTGACGGGGGAGCGCATCCCGCTCACCAACGCCGACTGGGTGATCGAGCCGCGCCGGCTGATGGCGGAGCTCGACCTCGACCGGGTTCTGGTTCTCAACGATTTCGAGGCCCAGGCGCTGGCGCTTCCCGGGCTCGACGGCGACCATCTGCAGCAGATCGGACCCGGAACGCGGATCGCACAGGCGCCGCAGGTGGTGCTCGGCCCCGGCACGGGCCTCGGCGCGGCGGCGATGATCCATGCCGCCGGGCGCTGGGTGCCGGTTCCCGGCGAAGGCGGCCACGTGGAAATCGGTCCGGTGAGTGCGGACGACTATCGCGTCTGGCCGCATATCGAACGGATCGGCGGGCGCATCGGGGCCGAACAGATCATCAGCGGGTCCGGGCTCCTGCGGCTGGCGCGGGCGGTGTGTGCCGCCGAACATGCAACGCGCGGCTTCGAAAAGCCTGCCGATGTCACCCGCGCGGCGGATGCCGGCGACGAGATCGCAAATCTCACGCTCGCGATCTTCACCCGGGCGCTTGGGCGGGTGGCCGGCGATTTCGCGCTGATGTTCCTGGCCCGCGGCGGCGTGTTCCTCGGCGGCGGCATCCCGGAACATATCGACCGCCATCTCGTCGACGGCGGCTTTCGCGCCGCCTTCCAGGCCAAGGCGCCGCATGACGCCCTGATGGCAACCATCCCGACGTTTCTCGTCCGCCATGACGCGCCGGCCCTCGAAGGGCTGGCCGGCTTCGCGCGTCAGCCGGAACGGTTCGCGGTGGACCTCCACGGCCGCACCTGGGCGCGTGCTGCGGACCGCGCGCCGAAATGACCCTTCGGACTGTTTCGAGACCGGCGTTGCCGATCGACGCCGTTCTCGGCGATCTCACCGCAGCGCTTGAGACGAACACCCGTGCCGTGCTCGTCGCGGAACCCGGCGCCGGCAAGACGACGGTCGTGCCGCTTGCCCTCCTCGACGCGCCCTGGCGCGGGGAGGCAGACACGCAGGGGCGCATCATCCTGCTCGAACCGCGCCGGCTCGCGGCGCGCGCGGCGGCCCAGCGCATGGCCTCGCTGCTTGGCGAAAGCGTCGGCGAAACCGTCGGCCTGCGCGTGCGGCTGGAAACCCGGGTTTCGGCGAAGACCCGCATCGAGGTCGTCACCGAGGGCGTCTTCACCCGCATGATCCACGACGACCCCGAGCTTTCCGGCGTCGCCGCCGTGCTTTTCGACGAGTTTCACGAACGCTCGCTCGATGGCGATCTCGGCCTGGCGCTGGCGCTCGATGCGCAAGCCGCGCTGCGCGAGGACCTGCGGCTCCTGATCATGTCGGCGACCATCGACGCGGAGCGGATCGCCGCGCATCTCGACGGCGCGCCGGTGATTGCCTGCGCCGGGCGAAGCTTTCCCGTCGAGACGGTCTATCTCGGGCGCGACCCGCGCAAGGGAGCCGCCGATCAGGCGGCCATGGCGGTCCGCAAGGCGCTTGCCGAGGAGCGCGGGTCGATCCTCGTTTTCCTGCCGGGACAGGGCGAGATCCGCCGCGCGGCCGATCTTCTTGCCGGGCATCTGCCGCCCGACACCGATCTCGCCCCGCTTTACGGCGCGCTAACCGGCGCGGAGCAGACGGCCGCGATCCGCCCCGCCCCCGAGGGCCGGCGCAAGGTGGTGCTTGCGACCGCCATCGCCCAGACCTCGCTCACCATCGAGGGCGTGCGGGTCGTGATCGACAGCGGATTGTCGCGGGTCCCCGTATATGAACCCTCGACCGGGCTGACGCGGCTGGAAACCGTTCGCGTCTCGCGTGCCGCCGCCGACCAGCGCCGGGGCCGCGCCGGGCGCATGGAGCCGGGCCTGTGCTACCGGCTTTGGGACGAACCGCAGACCGCCGCCCTTGCCGCCGACGACCGGCCCGCGATCCTGGAGGCGGACCTGTCGCGCCTTGCCCTCGACCTCGCCGCCTGGGGCGTGTCGGATCCCGCCGCCTTGCGGTTTCTCGATCCGCCGCCTTCCGGTGCCTGGTCCCAGGCGGTCATGCTGCTGACCTCTCTCGGCGCGCTGGATGCCGGCGGGCGCTTGACGGAGGAGGGCAAGCGGATGATGCAGCTCGCCTTGCCGCCGCGTCTGGCGCATATGCTGGTCGCGGCGGGACGCGAGGGCCATGGCGGGCTTGCATCGGAGATCGCCGCGCTGTTGTCGGAACAGGGGCTTGGCGGCCGGGACAGCGACCTGCGCGGCCGGCTCTCCGCCTTCCGCCGGGCGAAGGATCCGCGCGCGAAATCCGCGCGTGCGCTTGCCGCACGCTGGCGCGAGGCGGCGGGCGTTGCCGTCGGAGACACCGACCCTGACGCCTGCGGCCCGGTGCTGGCGCTCGCCTTTCCCGACCGGGTGGCACAGGCGCAGGACGGGCGCGGCGGCTTTCGCATGGCCAATGGACGCGCGGCCCGGCTGGAGGAAACCGACGCGCTCGCCCGCGAGCCCTTCCTTGTGCTTGCCGAGGTGCAGGGCACGGCGGCGCGCGGGCGGATCCTGCTGGCCGCGCCGATCTCCCGCGAGGAGATCGAGGTCCTCTTCGCCGACCGGATCGTCAGCGAGACCCGCGTTGCCTGCGATGCGTCGGGTGCCGTGCGGGCGCGGCGCATCCGCCGTTTCGAGCGTCTGGTGCTTGCCGAAGACGTCGAGCCGACGCCCGACCCGGAGGCCGTCGCGACGGCGCTTGCCGAGCATCTGAAGACGCGCGGTGCCGGCGCGCTCAACTGGTCCAAGGCGCAAAAGGCCTTGCGCGGCCGGGTCGCGATGCTGCGCCGGATGCTTGGCGAGACCGGCGCAGACGACTGGCCGGACCTTTCAGACGCGGCGCTGACGGAGACGATAGACGACTGGCTCGCGCCCTATCTCGCCGGGGTGACAAAGGCGAGCGAGATCGACGCTCAGCTTCTGGGCAATGCGCTTGCGGGCCTTGTGCCGCAGCACCGCATGGCGGAGCTGGAGCGCCTGACGCCGGCGCAGTTCGACGCGCCGTCCGGATCGCGCGTCGCCATCGACTATTCGCGTGAGGAAGGCCCGACGCTTGCCATCCGCGTGCAGGAGCTTTTCGGTCTCGACACGCACCCAGCGATTGCCGACGGCCGGGTGCCGCTGATCCTGGAACTGCTGTCGCCGGCCCACCGGCCGATCCAGATCACGAAGGATCTTCCCGGTTTCTGGCGCGGCTCCTGGGCGGCGGTGAAATCGGAGATGAAGGGCCGCTATCCCAAGCATCCCTGGCCGGACGATCCCGTCTCCGCGCAAGCAACCGCGCGGGCGAAGCCGCGTGGGACGTGAAAACCCCGCCGCGCCCAAACCGTATGACGCTCGGCCCACCGGACGCGACAAGGGCATGACCTTACCGCCTGCGCGCCGGGCTCAGATCCAGGGACCCAACATATCGAATGACAAGAGGCCACGGTGTTGCGCGGCGCGTGCCTCGATATCCGCTCGACGCTACTGCTTCACACAGGCGCCAACCAATCGCGCTTCCGGCCGACCCGCTTTCAAGTCCCGCATCATCGGAATGCTGGGGTCGGGCCCGCCCGCCTTTTCCTCATAGGCCTTGCGGTTCATGCTGATTTCGCGACCCGGCCCCGTGTAGATGACCATCTTGGTCTTCCCGATGTAGACCGTGCTGCCCTTGAACCTGCAGAAATATCTCTCGCTTCCGTTGGTGAGATACCATCCACGAGAGCCGGACTTGCCACGGGTAAAGGTGCCGACCTTGAAGCCCTTGTTCTTGAGCCGCTCGAAGGACGAGGCCTCCGCGCTCGGCGTGAAGGCAACAAGCCCGCCAAGGCCGAGGACCAGCGCCAGACCGGCGACGCTTGCGCTTTGGAAAACCCTCTTCATGAAATGCATCTCTCTAGCTTGAACCGTAACAACCAACCCGGTCACGCTACACGCAGGAAAGACGCGGATACAACCCTGGCGACACATCAAGTTGCGACTTCCCCCGGCCCGTCGGCACCGCCGCGCGAAGGGGGAGAGACGACCCCCTCAATCCTCCTCGGCCATCGCGATCAGGCTGGCGTTGCCGCCGGCGGCGGCCGTGTTGATCGAGACGACCTGTTCCAGCGCGAATCGGGGCAGATAGCCCGGGCCGCCGGCCTTGGGTCCCGTGCCGGAGAGGCCGGAACCGCCGAAGGGCTGGGTGCCGACGACCGCGCCGATGGTGTTGCGGTTGACGTAGACATTGCCGACCGAGAGCCGATCGACCACCTGAGCCACCGTGGCGTCGATGCGCGAGTGCACGCCGAGCGTCAGCCCGTAGCCGGTCGCGGCGATCGTCTCCAGCATCTTCGGCAGGTCGGCGGCCTTGTAGCGCACCACATGCAGGATCGGGCCGAAGGTCTCCTTGGTGAGCGCATCCGGCTTGTCGAGCTCCACGATATGCGGCGCGACCCAGGTGCCTCGTCCCAGCGCGCCCGTCGGCGTCTTGCCGGCAAAGGTCACCTTCTGCTTCGCCCGCATCTCCTCGACATGCGCCATCAGCTTGTCGCGCGCGGCCGCGTCGATCACCGGGCCGATGTCGGTCGCCGGATCGGCCGGATCGCCAAGCGACATTTCCGCCGCCGCGCCCTTCAGCATGGCGAGTTGCTTGTCGGCAACATCCTCCTGCAGATAGAGGAGCCGCAGCGCCGAGCAGCGCTGGCCGGCGGAGCGGAAGGCCGACATCATCACGTCGTCGCAGACCTGCTCGGGAAGGGCGGTGGCATCGACCAGCATGGCATTGATGCCGCCGGTCTCGGCAATCAGCGGCACGATCGGCCCGCGCTTTTCGGCAAGCGCGCGGTTGATCGCCCAGGCGGTTTCCGTCGAGCCGGTGAAGGCAACGCCGGCGACGCGCGGTTCGGCGACAATTGCTGCACCCAGTTCGCGCCCGCCGGGTGCGAGCAGGAAGACATCCTCCGGCACGCCCGCCTCATAGAGAAGCTTCGCCGCCTCATGGGCAACGAGCGGCGTCTGGTCGGCGGGCTTGGCGATCACCGCATTGCCGGCAAGAAGCGCCGCCGTCACCTGACCGAGGAAGATCGCCAGCGGGAAGTTCCAGGGCGAGATGCAGACGAAGACGCCGCGCCCGCGGAAGCGGTAGCGGTTTTCCTCGCCCGTGGGTCCGGGCATGAGCACGCCCTCGCCGAAGAGCTTTTCGGCTTCCGCTGCATAGAAGCGGCAGAAGTCGACCGCCTCGCGCACTTCCGCCAGTCCGTCGGGCAGCGTCTTGCCGGCCTCGCGCGCCATCAGCGCCATCAGCTTCGCGCTGTCGCGCTCCAGCAGATCACCGACCTTCGCAAGCGCCTTTGCGCGCACATCGACCGGCGTGCGCGACCAGTGGGCAAAGCCCTTTTGCGCAACGTCGAAGAGCTTACCGACATCGCCGGCCTGCGCTTCGTGAACACGTCCGATGGCGGCCCCGTCAACGGGCGACACCACGTCGCGCGTCGCACCGCCGGACGGCGCGCCCGGATAGCGGGGCCGCGCATCCTCGATCTTCGTGGAGGCTGCCGCCATCGCGTCGGTCAGCGCGATACGATCGGCGGAATAGCCGAACTCGAGCCCCTTCGAATTGTCCCGGCTCTCGCCATAAAGGTCCTTCGGCAGCGGGATCTTCGGGTTACGCGCCCTGGTGCCGCCGGCCAGCACATCCTGCGGGCGGGCCAGAAGCCTGGAGATCGGCACGGCGGAATCGCCGACGGCAGAGACGAAGGAGGAGTTCGCGCCGTTTTCCAGCAGGCGACGCACCAGATAGGCCAACAGGTCGCGGTGCCCGCCGACCGGCGCATAGATCCGGCACGGATGCCCGTCGCGTTCCGTCACGGCCTTGAACAGGCTCTCGCCCATGCCGTGCAGGCGCTGGAACTCGAAGCCGCCCTCGTTGCCGGCCATGGTGATGATCTGCGCCACCGACAGCGCGTTGTGGGTGGCGAACTGCGGATAGAGACGCGGACGCGCGGCGAGCATCGCCTTGGCACAGGCGAGATAGGAAAGATCGGTCGCGGCCTTGCGGGTGAAGACCGGGAAATCGTCCAGCCCGCGCTCCTGCGCGCGCTTGATCTCCGTGTCCCAATAGGCGCCCTTGACCAGGCGCACCATGAACCTGCGATCGAGCCGGGTCGCCAGGTCGATCACCCAGTTGACGGTTTCGAGCGCGCGCTTCTGATAGGCCTGGATGGCAAGGCCCAGACCGTCCCAGCCGGCAAGCGAGGGATCGGCGGCAACCGCTGCAAAGACATCGAGCGAGATCTCCAGCCGGTCGGCCTCCTCCGCATCGACGGTGAGATTGAGATCATGCCGCTTGGCGGCCTGTGCCAGCTCCAGCAGGCGCGGCGCCAGTTCGTCGCGGGCGCGGGCGCCCTTGACCGCCTCGTAGCGCGGATGCAGCGCGGAGAGCTTCACCGAAATGCCGGGTCGCTCAGGCAGGTCCTTCTTGCCGGCGGCGGCACCGATGGCCTCGATGGCATCGGCATAGGAGCGGAAATAGCGCTCGGCGTCCTCGGCGGTGCGGGCGCCCTCGCCCAGCATGTCGTAGGAGTAGCGGTAGCCCTTGGCTTCTTGCGAGCGCGCGCGCGACAGCGCCGCCTTGATGGTCTCGCCGAGCACGAACTGATGGCCGAGCACGCGCATCGCCTGACGGGTGGCGGCACGCACCGCCGGCATGCCCATGCGCTTGACCAGCGAGGCGAGGATGGTGTTCGGCTTCTCGCCCGGATGAATGAGCTGCGAGGTAACGCCCAGCGCCCAGGAGGAGGCGGAGACAAGCCAGGTGTCGGAGGGGCCGTGCTCGCTCTCGTCGAAACGCGCGGCGGCGAGCTTGTCCTCGATCAGCTTGTCGGCGGTCTTCGCATCCGGCACGCGCAACAGCGCCTCGGCCAGCACCATCAGCGCCAGTCCCTCGCGCGTCGACAGCCCGTATTCGCGCAGGAAATCCTCGACCCCGCCAAGCCCGCCGATGGCCGAGCGGATCGTCTGGATGTAGCCCGAGGCGATGTCGTCGACGCGGGCCTCGTCGCCGCTGTCGAACGCGAGCTGGCCGACGAGCGCGCGCACCACCTTTTCGTCAGCGGGCGCGAAGGCGGCGCGAAACGGCGAAAGCCCGGGGCCGGGCGATGCCACGGGCACAGGGTTGGCGGACTGGCTCATGCTGTTCTCCTCACGCATCCCAAGAGGGTCCGGCGGCAGGCGCGCGCGACGGCGCGGCCGGCCGGACCTGTCTTCATTTTCGTTAGTGTATCGCGGAAATCACCGTTATTCTGATCGAATTGATCGTCAAAAACGGTGGTATTTGCAGTGAAAAACGAAAATTCAGAGGAAATCACGCCGCTCGATCGCACGGATCGGCGCATCCTCGGCGTGCTGCAAAGCGACGGGCGCATCACGACAACCGATCTTGCCGCGAGGGTCAACCTGTCACCCACGGCGACGGCGGAGCGGATGAAACGGCTGGTGCGGGACGGCTATATCCTGCGCTTTTCCGCGGAACTCGATCCGGTGAAGCTCGGCCAGGGGCTCTTGATCTTCCTGCAGGTGAAGCTCGACCGCACCACGCCGGAGGTGTTCGACGCCTTCGCCAACGCGGTGAAGCGCGTGCCGCAGGTGCTCGAATGCCACATGGTCGCCGGCGGCTTCGACTATCTGGTCAAGGCGCGCGTCTCCGACATGGCGTCCTATCGCAAGCTTCTGGCCGATGCGGTGCTCGACCTGCCCGGCGTGCGCGAGACCCATACCTATGCGGTGATGGAAGAGGTGAAGGACACGCATGTGCTGGCGCTCGACTGACGTGCCCGGGCTTGCGCCCACGCTGACGCGCCCGTCACGAAGCCGTGTCTTGACCGTTGCGGCAAGCTCTTGCACCTAACGGGAAAAAGGAAGGACCAACCATGCATCACCGACCGCCGTACCGACCGTTTCTCCGCACGCTGCTCGCCGCCGCCACGCTCGCGCTTGTTGCAACAGCCCCGGCACGGGCGGAAACGCCGGACCCGGCGAACTGGGAGGCGGTGCTGGACGCGGCGCGCGGACAGACGGTCTATTTCCACGCCTGGGGCGGTGAACCGCGCATCAACGCCTTCATCAGTTGGGCGGGCGAAACGCTGAAAGAGCGCCACGGCGTGAGCGTGGAACAGGTCAAGGTCAGCGACACGGCCAATGTGGTCAGCCGCATCGTGGCGGAAAAAGCCGCCGGCAAGGAGACGGGCGGCGCGGTCGATCTCGTCTGGATCAACGGCGAGAATTTCGCCTCCCTGAAGCAGGCCGGCCTGCTGATGAGCCCGGGCTGGGCGACGAAACTGCCGAACTGGCCGCTGGTCGATGTCGAGAACAAGCCCGCCGTGCTGACCGATTTCACCGAGCCGACCGAGGGCCTGGAAAGCCCCTGGGGCATGGCCAAGCTCGTCTTCATGCATGACACGGCGATGCTCGCCGACCCGCCCACGACGCTCGACGCCCTTTCCGCCTATCTCGCCGAAAACCCGGGCCGCTTCACCTATCCCCAGCCGCCGAACTTTCACGGCTCGACCTTCCTGAAGCAGGTGCTCGCGACCACCATCGCCGATCCCGACAAACTGACCCGTCCGGTCGATCCGGCGACCTTCGAGGCGGATGTCGCGCCGCTCTTTGCCTATCTCGACGCCCTGCACCCGAACATGTGGCGCCAGGGCCGGGCCTTCCCGCAGAACCAGCCGGCGATGCGCCAGCTGCTTGCCGACGGCGAGGTCGACATCGCCTTCACCTTCAATCCCTCCGGCGCATCGGCGGCGATTGCCTCGGGCGAATTGCCCGACACGGTGCGCACCTTCGTGCTCGACGGCGGCACCATCGGCAACGCCCATTTCGTCGCCATCCCCTTCAACGCCTCCGCCAAGGCCGGCGCGCTGGTGCTCGCCAATTTCCTGATCTCGCCGGAGGCGCAGGCACGCAAGCAGGATCCCGGCATCTGGGGCGACCCCACCGTGCTTGCGCTCGACAGGCTTGCGAGCGACGACCGCGCCCGCTTCGAGGCGCTCGACCTCGGCATCGCGACGCTCCCGCCGGAAGACCTCGGCCCGGTGATCGACGAACCGCACGCCAGCTGGATGACGGAGCTGGAACGCGCGTGGACCAAGCGCTACGCGGCGCAGTGACGCGCAAGGCGGCGAGGGGGCGGAGCCCATGCTGAAGGCCGCGCCCTTTGTCACGCTGGCGCTGATGCTCGGCCCGGTGATCGCCGGACTAGCGGGCACTCTTCTGCCGGCAGCTGGCTTCGTGCCGCCGCTCGGCGGCATGACGCTGTCGCTGGCACCGCTTGCCGCCCTCCTCGCCCAGCCGGGATTGTCGACCTCGGTCCTGCTCAGCCTGTTCACCGGACTGGCGGCGACGCTCGGTGCCTTCACGATCGTCATGCTGTTCACCGCGGCCTTCGAGGGCACGCGGATGTTTCGCGGCGTGCGGATGCTGCTGTCGCCGCTGCTCTCGGTGCCGCATGCCGCCGCCGCTTTCGGCCTTGCCTTCCTGATCGCGCCCTCGGGCTGGGCGATGCGGCTCGTCTCGCCCTGGGCCACCGGCATGACGCGCCCGCCCGACGTGCTGATCCTCGGCGATCCGCTTGGCCTTGCCATGACCTTCGGGCTGATGGCGAAGGAAATCCCCTTCCTGTTCCTGATGGTGCTTGCCGCCCTGCCGCAGACGAAGTCGCTCGCGGCGCGGCGGGTCGCGACCGGGCTTGGCTACGCACCGGTCGCCGGATGGCTCAAGGTGGTGTTGCCGCGGGTCTACCCGCAGATCCGCCTGCCCGTCTTCGCGGTGATCGCCTATGCCACCTCGGTGGTCGACGTGGCGCTGATCCTGGGGCCGACGACGCCGGCGCCGCTCGCCGTGAGGCTGGTGTCCTGGATGAACGACCCGGATCTCTCGCTCCGCTTCATGGCGTCGGCCGGCGCGCTGCTGCAGCTCGGCCTCAGCCTCGGCGCCATCGGTCTGTGGATCGCGGGCGAGAAGCTTGCGATCACTGTCGGCCGGCGCTGGATCGCAGGCGGCGGGCGGCGCGTGGGCGACCGCTGGGTCGCGCTTGCCGCGGGGGCCGCGATGACGCTCCTCGTCGGCGCGCTGATGCTCGGCCTTTGCGTCTTGTGCCTGTGGTCCTTCGCCGGACCCTGGCGGTTTCCCGACGCGCTCCCGGCGACCCTGTCGTTCGACACCTGGATCCGGCATCTCGGCGCGACGTCGCATGCCGTCGGCGTGACGCTGGCGATCGCGCTTCCCGTCACCGCCATCGCCACCGTGCTGGCGCTCGCCTGCCTGGAAGGCGAGACCCGCAAGGGCCGTGCATTGCGCCATCGCACGTTGCCGCTTCTCTATGTGCCGCTGATCGTGCCGCAGATCGCCTTCCTGTTCGGGCTGCAGATCCTGTTCCTGATCTGCGGCCTGCACGACACGCTGGTCGCGGTGGCGCTCGCCCATCTCGTCTTCGTGCTGCCCTATGTCTTTCTGGCACTGTCAGACCCGTGGCGCGCCATGGATCCGCGCTACGGCCATGTCGCGACCGCGCTCGGCGCCGCGCCCGACCGCGTCTTCTGGCAGGTGCGCCTGCCGCTGGCGCTGCGCGCGACAGCAACCGCCGCCGCCCTCGGGATCGCCGTTTCGGTGGCCCAATACCTGCCGACGCTCCTGATCGGCGGCGGGCGCTTCGCCAGCGTCACCACGGAGGCGGTCGCGCTTGCCGCCGGCGGCAACCGCCGCCTTGTCGCGATCTACGCGCTGCTGCAGATGGCCCTTCCCTTTCTCGCCTTCGCCCTGGCCGCGCTCGCGCCGGCCGTTGCCTTCCGCGCACGGCGCGACCTTCAGCCCTCGATATGACGGACGATCTTGCCATGCCCGCCGAGACACAGACCGGCCTGCGCTTCCAGAACGTGCATATCGCGCGCGGGGGAGAACCGCTGATCGCGCTCGACGCGCATGTCGCGCCGGGCGCGGTGCTGACGGTGATGGGACCGTCCGGCGTCGGCAAGTCGACGCTGCTTGCCTATGCCGCCGGCTTCCTCGATCCGGTGTTCCGGGCCTCGGGCGCCGTGCTGGTCGACGGGACGGATGTCACCCGGCTCGCCGCGCACGAGCGTCACATGGGGCTTTTGTTCCAGGACGCGCTGCTGTTTCCCCATCTGTCCGTCGGCGGAAATCTCGCCTTCGCCCTGCCGCCCGGCTTGCGCGGGCGCGCGGCACGCCGCGCCGCCATCGCCGAGGCGCTCGGCGAGGTCGGGCTTGCCGGGCTGGAGGACCGCGATCCGGCGACGCTTTCCGGCGGGCAGAAGGCCCGCGTCGCATTGATGCGGGTGCTGGTCAGCGCGCCGCGCGCGCTGCTTCTGGACGAGCCCTTCTCCAAGCTCGACACGGCCCTTCGCGACCAGATCCGGGAGCTGGTGTTCGCCATGGCGCGCGCCCGCGGCCTGCCCGTGCTGCTCGTCACCCATGACGCGGCCGATGCGGCAGCCGCCGGCGGCGCGATCATCGAGGTGGCGCCGGCCTGATCAGGGCTCCGTTTTTGCCTGCGCGCCTCTTACGGCGTGGTTCCTGCCTGCGCGCCTCTTACGGCGCGGTGTCCGCCGCGGCGGCCTGCAGCAGGCCGTAGCGCTCGATGCCGATCTGCTCGATCAGCTGCAGCTGGGTTTCCAGATAATCGATGTGCCCCTCCTCGTCGCCGAGCAGTTCCTCGAACAGGCGCAGCGTCACATAGTCGGAAGCCGTCTTGCAGATCTCGCGGGCCTCGCGGTAGAGCGCGCGGGCGGAATATTCGCCGGCGAGATCGGCCTCCATCACTTCCTTCAGCGACTGGCCGATGCGCAAGGGATCGAGGCTTTGCATGTTGGGAAAGCCTTCCAGGAACAGGATGCGCTCCACCAGCTTGTCGGCGTGCTGCATTTCCTCGATCGATTCCATGCGCTCCTTGGCGGCAAGCTTCGCATAGCCCCAGTCCTCCAGCAGCCGGTAATGCAGCCAGTACTGGTTGACCGCCGTCAGTTCGTGACGCAGCGCCTTGTTCAGATAGTCGATGACCTTTTCGTCACCCTTCATCGGAGTTCTCCCTGTTGCCGCCCGCCGCCTTGCGGTCCTCGGGCGCCTCCTCGTGGATGATCGGTATGATCGACGTGAAGCAGCCGCCACAGCGCGGGCGTTTGCCGAGCGCGCGGAATACGGCGCCGGGCGTGGCGATCACACCGTTGGGACCGCTTTGCAGCTCGCGCGCGGCGCGGCGCAGCTCCTTGTCGGTCAGCACATTGCAGGAACACACAATCACGCAGGTTTTCCGTCCGTCTGAGGCCTGGGCCGGTTTTCCCTCGTCAAGCGCACCGTCCCAGCCTACATATGGAAGCCGGTGGCCGGAAGCAAATGCAACCCGCCTCCGCCGAACCCGAAAGGCCGCTACATGACATCGCCAGACGACCGCAAAACGCTCGTTCTCACCGGCGCGAGCCGGGGTATCGGCCATGCCACGGTGAAGCGCTTTTCCGCAGAAGGGTGGCGCGTCATCACCTGCTCGCGCCATGCGTTTTCCGACAAGTGCCCCTGGCCGTCGGGTCCCGAAGACCACATCCAGGTCGACCTCTCCGACCCGGAAAACCTCGGTGTGGCGATCGCGGAAATCCAGAAGCGGCTGGTCGTCGGCGGATCCCGCCTGCATGCGCTCGTCAACAACGCCGGCATCAGCCCCAAGGAAGACGACGGCGGGCGGATGAATTCGCTGACAACGCCGATGCACGCCTGGCGGACGGTGTTTCAGGTAAATTTCTTCGCGCCGATCCTGCTGGCACGCGGTCTGTTCAAGGAGCTGGCAAACGCCAAGGGCGCGGTGGTGAACGTCACCTCGATTGGCGGCATTCGCGTGCATCCCTTCGCCGGCACCGCCTATGCCACCTCCAAGGCGGCACTTGCCAGTCTGACGCGGGAAATGGCTGCCGACTTCGGACCGCACGGCATCCGGGTCAACGCGATTTCGCCGGGCGAGATCGACACCTCGATCCTGTCGCCGGGAACCGAGGACATGATCGGCGATATTCCGCTGCGGCGCCTCGGGCTGCCGCAAGAAGTCGCGGAGACGATCTTCTTTCTCTGCTCGACCCAGTCGTCTTACGTTACGGGAGCAGAGGTGCACGTCAACGGCGGCCAGCACGTCTGAGGCCGACCGCCTGGCAGGCCCGGCGGAGCAATTTTCATGCATGGCCGGGGCGCGAAGAGCGCGCGATACGCGACGGCAATCCGCTCGGGAACCCCGCAGGCGAGTCGTTTCGACCACCTGAGATTTCATCTTTCATGAACTAACATGCCCCTGATTGCAGAACCGAGGAAAACGGGTCAGTTTTGACGCGTTGCAGCGCGATTTTAGGGAATAATTACGAGTTTCCGAGTTTCCTCTAAGGCAATCGACTGCGGCACGCGCGTGCATCGGTCATCCCCGGAATACCGGAAGCGGCCATCGATTGCCGGCTTCGCTGCGAAAAGGCTCCAGAAGGTCCACCATGAATCTGAAAATCGGACACCGTCTCGGTGCGCTCGTTCTTCTCTTTGCGCTTGGAATTGCCGCTCTTCTCGCGGTTCAGGTTTCAGGCTACTACAACCGGCTTGTTGAAGACCGCAAGGCGGAGCTGACCCACATCGTGGAGGCGGCCACGTCGATGGTCGCCCACGAATATGCGCTTGCCCAGTCCGGCGCCAAGACCGAGGAACAGGCCAAGCAGGACGCTTCGGAAATGCTGCGGGCGCTGCGATATGGCGGCAACGAGTATTTCTGGATCAACGACATGCAGCACGTGATGCTGATGCATCCGTTCTCCGCGAAGCTGGAAGGCAAGAACCTAGAAACGCTGGAAGACAAGGACGGCACCCGCTTCTTCGCCGAGTTCGTCAAGCTTGCCAAGACGAAAGGCTCCGGTCTGGTCGAATACCACTGGCCGAAGCCTGGCTCGGAAGAGCCCGTCCGGAAGTTCTCCTACATCAAGGGGTTTGAACCCTGGGGCTGGGTGATCGGTACCGGCGTCTACGTCGATGACCTGGATGCGATCTTCTACGGCGAGCTTCTGCGCCTGTCGGGCATCGTGCTCGTCATCCTCGCTCTTTGCGGCGGCATCTGCATGCTGCTGGTGCGCTCCATCACCCGGCCGATCAACGCACTCGGGGCGCGCATGCGCTCCCTGCGCGACGGCGACACCGAGACGGACGTGCCCGGCGTGGAACGCGGCGACGAGATCGGCGACATGGCCCAGGCCCTCGAAGCGTTCCGCGAAGCAGCGATCGAACGCGAGCACCTGAGCGCGAACCAGTCGCGTGCCCAGGCAACCGAGATCGAGCGTCAAAAGCGCATCGAGGCCATGATCGGCGACTTCCGCGTCGTGATCGCCGGCCTCCTCGAGGAGGCGGAGCAGACGAACGCGACCTTCGGCAGTGCGGCCGAAACACTGTCCCACTCCGCGTCCGCTAGCGCCGAGCGCACCACCAGCGCCTCCGCGACATCGCAAAGCGCCTCGGAGAACGTGCAGTCCGTGGCAAGTGCGGCGGAAGAGCTCGCCGCCTCGATCTCGGAGATCTCGCGCCAGGTCGGCCAGACCACCCAGGTGGTCACCGATGCAACGGTCAACGCCCAGGACGCCAACGCCAAGGTCGCGGGTCTTGCCGAGGCCGCCAACAAGATCGGCGAGGTCGTCACCCTGATCCAGGCGATCGCCGAGCAGACCAACCTCTTGGCGCTGAATGCGACCATCGAGGCCGCACGGGCCGGAGAGGCCGGCAAGGGCTTTGCGGTCGTGGCGGCTGAAGTGAAGGAACTGGCCACCCAGACGTCGAAGGCGACCGAGGAGATCGGTGCGCAGATCGGCGCCATCCAGGGCTCGACCGGCGAGGCCGTCGAGGTGATCGGCGTGATCGCACGCACGATGGAAGACGTGAACGGCTATACGGCCGCCATCGCCGCCGCGGTCGAGCAGCAGGGCTCCGCCACCGGAGAGATCTCGCGCAACGTCCAGCATGCCGCAGAAGGCACCCGCGCCGTTGCCGTCGATCTCGACGGTCTTCTGTCGACCGCGCAGCAGTCGCGCGAAAGCGCGGAGGATGTGCTTGAGGCCTCGCGCAAGGTCACGCAGACCTCCCACAGGCTGAAGAGCGAATTCGAGGCGTTCCTCGCCAAGGTTGCGGCGGCCTGATCCTTCCAACCCCTTGAAACACCCTGAAAAGCGCGCCCGGAACCGGGCGCGCTTTTTTCTTGCCGCTGCGGCAGATGCATAAGAGCCGGTTTACCTATTGCAGGTAGCATCTCCTTTCCAGTCAGGAAACGAACTCGTTAGACTTTTAGGAGACGACCGGTCATGGCTCTGTTTTCACGTCTGAATCTGGTTTCAATCGTGTCCCTTGCAGCTGCGATTATGATCGTTGCCGCTCTTGGAACCGTCGGATTGGTAATGCACCTCGTTCTGTCCGAACGCATCCAGGCGGATGCCGTGTCCCGGCAGAACACCAGCCTGCGCGTCGCCGCCACCGTGGTGGAAAAGGACATGCCCGGTACGGAGATCTCCTGGGCGCAGGACGGCAACGTCTCGCGCGTGGTGATGGAGAGCATTCCCGACGAAATCACCGACCACGGCATGATCGACGAGATCGGACGGATGACCGGCGAGACCGTCACCGTCTTCAAGTGGGATCCGGAAACCAAGGACTTCTGGCGCAAGACCACAAATATCATCAAGCCGGACGGCTCGCGGGCGGTCGGCACGAAGCTCGGCCAGACCGGCGCCGTCTATCCGGTCGTCACCAAGGGCGAGACCTTCCGCGGCGAGGCCGTTATTCTGGGAACGCCCTATTTCACCATCTACGAGCCGATCTATTCTCCGGCCGGCGAGATCACCGGCATTCTCTATGCCGGCGTGCGCAAGGCAGAGATCACGGCGCTGATGAACACCGTCACCACCCAGCTGCTGATCGCCTTCGTGCCGATCCTGCTGATCGCGGTTGCCGCGATGGCGCTTCTGACCCGCCGGCTGCTGCGTCCGATCCCGCAGATCGCGCAAGCCGCGCGCAACATCGCGGATGAGGCCCATGAGGTCGAGGTGCCCTTCACCGAACGCCGCGACGAGATCGGCGCGATCGCCAAGGCGGTCGAGGTGTTCCGCCAGCGCGCGATCGAGCGGCAGGCACTTGAGAGCGAGCGCGATGCATCGGAGACCCAGACCCGCGAGCGCCAGGCGCGCACGCAGGAGCTGATCGCCGGCTTCCGCGGCACGGTGCAGCATCTGATCGGCACGGTCAGCGAAACCGCCGTCGGCCTCGACCAGACGGCGCGCGAGC